>NZ_JBQCCF010000015.1:0-39555 GCF_051962475.1 Dyella sp. | reverse complement strand
GCAGACCAAGTCACCATGGACGGTGGGCGGCAAGACCTGGCCAGCGGGCGCCCTGATCGCGACGAACTTCGACGACTTCATGGCCGGCAAGCGCGATTTCACCGCGCTGTTCACGCCCGACGCGCACACCGCGCTCGCAGGCTATTCGTGGACGCAACACCACCTGATTCTCGACGTGCTCGACGACGTGAAGAGCCGCCTCGACGTGCTGACACCACCCGCATCCGGCAAGGGCGCGTGGACGCGCGCGGCGTTGCCGGGCGCGCCGAAGTTCAGCACCATCGCCGTGGTCGGAACCGATCCCGACCGTTCCGACGAATACTGGCTCACCGTCACCGGCTTCCTGCAGCCGACCACGCTGTACCACGGCACGCTCGGCAAAGGCGGCGCCGAGGCGATCAAGCACAGTCCCAACTTTTTCGACGCATCGAAGTACCAGGTCACCCAGCATTTCGTGCGATCGAAAGACGGCACCCGCGTGCCGTACTTCGAGATCGCGCCGAAGCAGCTCAGGCTCGATGGCAGCAACCCCACCCTGCAGTACGGCTATGGCGGCTACGAAGTCTCGCTGCAACCCAGCTACAGCGGCAGTATCGGCCGCGCCTGGCTGGAAAACGGCGGCGTCTACGTGATTGCCAACATCCGCGGCGGCGGCGAGTACGGCCCGCGCTGGCACAAGGCCGCGCTCAAGGCCAACCGCCTGCGCGCCTACGAGGACTTCGCCGCGGTGTCCGAAGACCTCGTCAGGCGCAAGGTCACCTCGCCCAGTCACCTCGCTGCGATGGGCGGCAGCAACGGCGGCCTGCTGATGGGCAACATGCTCACGCTCTATCCGCAGCTCTACGGTGCGATCGTCAGCCAGGTCGCGCTGCTGGACATGAAGCGCTACACGCACCTGTCCGCCGGCGCGTCCTGGATGGCCGAGTACGGCGACCCGGACAAGCCGGCCGAGTGGGCCTGGATCAGGACGTTCTCGCCCTACCAGAACGTGCAGGCCGGCATGCACTACCCGCCGGTGCTGTTCACCACCTCCACCCGCGACGACCGCGTGGGGCCGGCACACGCGCGCAAGATGGCCGCGAAGATGCAGGCGATGGATCTGCCGAACGTGTGGTTCTACGAGAACCTCGAAGGTGGCCATGGCGCCGGCGCGGACAACAAGCAGGCGGCCTACATGCACGCACTGGCCTACGGATTCCTTTGGGATCAACTGAAGTGATGCCTGGCTCGTGCGCGCCGGCTCGACGCGACCGGCACGCACGACGCCGCTATCATCGCCGGGCGTTCCGAACCACCCGAGTGCGATGAAACGAACCACCAGCATCCGCCCCGAACTGCGCGAATGGATCCTCACCACAACGCGCGCGGGCCACAGCACCGAGGAGGTGCTGCGGCTGATGAAGGAAACCGGCTACGACCCGCGCGAGAGCCGCAGCATCGTCGCAAGCGTGCTGAAGCTGCCGCTGGCGGCACTGATCGGCAAAGCCACGTCCGCAGCGCTGAGGCCTCGCCACCCGGAGGCACCCTTCGCCGATGCGGCCGGACGGCGGGTGCGCGTCAGCGCCTCGCTCGATAGCCCCACGGTGCGCGTCCTCGACGGCCTGCTGGACGCCGATGAGTGCGACCAGCTGATCGAACAGGCGCGCCCGCGGCTGGCCCGTGCGCTGACTGTGGATACCGACGGCCGCAAGCAGGTGGACGATCGTCGCACCAGTGCCGGCATGTTCTTCCGCATCGGTGAGTCGCCGCTGATCGAACGCATCGAGAGCCGCCTTGCAGCGCTGCTCAGTGTCCCGGTCAGCCACGGCGAGGGGCTGCAGGTGCTGCACTACGCGCCAGGGCAGGAATACGAGCCGCACTACGACTGGTTCGACCCCAGCCAGCCGGGTTTCGACGCGGTGACCGCGCATGGCGGCCAGCGTGTGGCGAGCATCGTGATGTACCTCAACACGCCCGAGGCGGGCGGCGGCACCGGCTTTCCGCACGCCGGGCTTACGGTGACCGCGCTGAAGGGCTCGGCGGTGTATTTTGCCTACGAGACGGGCGATACCCGCTCCCTGCATGCCGGCCTGCCGGTGCCGAGCGGCGAGAAGTGGATCGCCACCAAGTGGCTGCGCGAGCGGCCGTTCCTGCGCTGACGCGCGATCTGCTGCGTCGCAGCAGCTCTTGCCGTATCCTTATCGACCCTCTTTATCCCTCGCGCAAGGTCACACCCATGGGTCTGGATCTGGTCAGCGCCGGCCGCAACGTGCCGGACGAAATCAACGTCATCATCGAAATTCCGAAGGACGCCGAGCCGGTCAAGTACGAAGTCGACAAGGCCTCGGGCGCGATCTTCGTCGACCGCATTCTTTCCACGCCGATGCGCTATCCGTGCAACTACGGCTATGTGCCGGGCACGCTGGGCGACGACGGCGATCCGCTGGACGCGCTGGTGATCCTGCCACTGCCGCTGATCCCGGGCTCGGTGATCCGCTGCAAGCCGGTCGGCATGCTGCGCATGACCGACGAGGCCGGTGGCGACGAGAAGCTGGTGGTGGTGCCGGTCGAGAAGATCTTCGCTGGCTACGCCCACATCCAGGACATCGACGGCGTCTCGGGCCACTGGCTGGAGCGCATCGGCCACTTCTTCGAGCACTACAAGGATCTGGAAAAGGGCAAATGGGTCAAACTCGACGGCTGGACCAACGCCGCCGACGCCAAGGCCGAGATCCTGCGCGGCATCGAGCGTTATACCCAGGACAAGAACTGATCGGCCTTTCCCGGCGGTTCAACAACAAGAGCGCGCCGAGGGCGCCCTCTTGTTTTACGGCTTCCGGGTGACGGGCGGGGGCTACTGCGCCATCGGCCACGACGCCCGCTCGGTGCGGTAAGTGGCGTGTATGTGCGAGCGCACGCCGATCGCGGCACTCTCGTCCAGGGTCGATACCTCCAGGCTGACCATGCCGTCCTGCCGTACCGTGCACAGCGCGCTGCCGCAATTGGCACAGAAGCCGTGACGCACCTGGCTGGCCGCGCCATAGAACACCGCGCCACCCTCCCGCCAGTGCACCGCCGCCGCCGGCAAATCCATCCCCACCACCACGGCTTCACCCAGCGCCAAGCGGCACAGGCTGCAGCCGCAGTAGCGGCGGCGGCCGTGATCGACCTCTGCCTGATAGCGCACATCGCCACACGCGCACTGCCCCTGCAACATCGTCATGCCATCCCCCTACTCGATGATCGCCGCGCCAGCGCTCAGCGTTAGCCCTGGCGCGGCACCCGCTCAATGCTCTTTGCCTGATGCCTGCGATGGCCGCGCCGGCTCGCCCTTCCTGCCCAGCTCTTCGAGCAGGGTCGCCATGTCCTCGGCGTGCTCCTCCTCCATGGCGAGGATCTCTTCCATCATGCGCCGACTGGTGGGGTCGTCGTTGCCGAGGTAGCGCACGATGTCCCGGTAACTGTCGATCGCGATGCGCTCGGCCACCAGGTTTTCCTTGATCATGTCGACCAGGTCGTCGCCTTCCACGTAGTCGGCGTGGGCGCGCGTGAGCAGACCGGCGGGATTGAAATCGGGCGCCCCGTCGAGCTGAGTGATCCGCTCCGCAATGCGGTCGGCGTGGCCCTGCTCTTCGTTGGCGTGCTCGAGAAACTCGGCCGCCACGCTCTTCGCGTGGATGCCCGACGCCATGTAATAGTGCCGCTTGTAGCGCAGCACGCAGACGATTTCGGTGGCGAGCGCTTCATTGAGCAGCTTGATGACGGTCTCACGGTCCGCGCTGTAGCCGTCGGTGATCGCGCCGCGATCGATATGTTCGCGCGCCCGCTGGCGAATCGTCTGGATGTCCGTGATGAAAGGCTTGCTCGCCATGCTGCGGCTCCTTGTGAGGATTGAACCGGGCTGTCGCTTTGGCGACAGCGGATTCCCCTCATCGTATGGAGCGCACGCGAAGTACGAGTGAACGGCCTGCAAGGAATTCGCAAGCTGCGCCAAGGCGCGGGCGGGCATCATCCCGCCGCTGAGTCTGCGCTCAGCGCGGAACGTAGGCCCGCAGGAAGGTCGCCACACCGGCGCGAGCGGTGGCTTCGATCTCGGCGGCATACGCATGCGGGCAATCGTCGCAGCCGAACATGCGGCGCATCATCAGGTCGCCCTTGATCAAGGCAAGGAACTGGACGGCAGCGCGAGGCACGTCGTCGATATCGAGCATGCCGGCGTCAACCGCCCGGCTGAGCAGACGTTCCATCAGTCCGTGCGTGCGCACCGAACCCTCTTCCCACAGCAGCCGACCATAGCGGGGATTGCCTTGCCGGCAGTCGCTGAGGATGGCTCGGAAGGTACCGACCGTTTCCTTGTCGCAATCGAGGCGGGCGTGGGCCAGCGCGACATTGAGCAAGGTCTGGCCGATCTCGGCGTCCGGGTCCAGGTCATAGGTGTTCTCCGGCAGGAGATCCTGCAGGCGTGCGCGCACCACTTCGCGAAAGAGGTTGTCCTTGTCTCCAAAGTGACTGTAGACCGTGAGCTTCGACACCCCGGCTTCGGCAGCGACCGCATCCATGCTGGTGCCCGCGAACGCATTGCGCACGAACAGACCCTTGGCGGCCTCGAGGATGGCGGCACGCTTTTCCATATCCTTTGGACGGCCCGGGCCTTGGCATTTCATGGGCGAGACGGAACTCATCGGAACACCTTCACAGAAAACCACATCACCTTTATTATACGGGTCGGTTTAATTATTTCCAAGGCGCCGAAGATCCGCGGTACAGGCGCGGCCTGCCGGCGGGGCGCACTTAACAGTGTATCGGCACGTCCGCCACGTGTTGAGGCTGGGACGAATCGGCTCGCAAGAGCGCAGTATTGTCCGCGGACAGCGCGCCGGGCATGACTTCCGTCAACCGCGCGCGGTGACTTCCGGCACTTCGGACCCGGCGCCACCAGCCGGCAGGCTAGCGATTGTCGGAAGTGGGCTAAGCGCTTATCCTTTTTGACCTTTTTCGATCCGTACGGGACGTGGCTGAACATGGCGATGAACTTCGAGCAGGCGCGGCAAAACATGGTGGAAAACCAGGTTCGCCCCTGGGAGGTGCTTGATGCGCGTGTGCTCGAGGTGCTCGGCCGCGTGCGTCGCGAGGATTTCGTTGCACCCGATCATCGTCAGCTGGCATTTGCGGATGTTTGCCTGCCGCTGGGTCACGGGGAAGTGATGATGAAACCCGTGCTCGAGGGCCGCGTGCTGCAGGCGCTGGAGCTGGCATCCACCGAACGCGTGCTGGAGATCGGTACCGGCTCGGGCTTCCTCACCGCGTGCCTCGCCGGGCTGGCCGGCGAAGTGGTGAGCGTGGACATCCATGCCGACTTCACCGCCACAGCTGCTGCCCGACTGGCGGCCGCGCGAGTCGACAACGTTGAACTGACCACTGGTGACGCCGTGCTGACCTGGCAGCCGCAAGGCCAGTTCGACGCCGTGGTGCTGACCGGTGCCGTGGCGCGCCTGCCCGAACGCATGCTGGGCTGGCTCAAACCCGGTGGCCGCCTACTGGTGATCCGTGGCGCGTCGCCGGCGCAGCAAGTGGCGCTGCTTACCCAGGAAGGCGCCGGCCGCTACCGCGATGAAGTGCTGCTGGAAACCGATCTCCCCTATCTGGTGCATGCCGAGCCTGCGCGCCAGTTCGTGTTTTGAACCTCCCTTAAGTCACCCCACGAGGCACCCCATGCGTTTGAAGCTTCTGTCCCTGGCCCTGGCCCTGTCGGCAATCTCCCTGCCCAGCCATGGTGAGGATTTGCTGGATGCATATCGAGAAGCGCGCGCCAACGATCCGGTGCTCTCGCAGGCGGACGCCCAGCGTCTGTCGATCGGCGAAAACGTCAACCAGGTGCGCGCTCTGCTGCTCCCCCAGGTGTCGGCTGGCCTGTCGCTCAGCCAGACCACCAGCAGCGGCAGCAGCGTCACCCGTGACCCCAATACCGGACAGGTGGTGCAGACCACCGCCGATCCGGGCCATTCGCGCACCCGCGACATCTCCGGCAACCTCAGCCAGACCGTGCTCGACCTGAGCAAGATCGCCAACCTGAAAGCCGCCCACTCGCAGGCCAGTGCACAGGACGCGCTGTATCAGGCGGCGCTGCAGGACCTGTTCGTGCGCGTCTCCACCGCCTACTTCAATGTGCTCACCAGCCAGGACAACCTCGCCTTCGCCAAGGCCAACGAGGAAGCCTACAAGCAGCAGTACGAGCAGTCGGACCAGCGCTTCAAGGTGGGCCTGTCGGCGATCACCGACGTGTATCAGGCCAAATCGTTCTACGAATCGGCCAAGGCGCAGACGATCGCCGCACGCAACACGCTGGACGATGCCCGCGAGGCACTGGCCCAGATCACCGGCAAACCGACCGGCGACCTGAAGAAGCTGCGCGACGACCTCCCGATGAGCCCGCCCGTGCCGAACGACCAGAAGGCGTGGGTGGACCAGGCGCTGCAGAACAATCCGAACATCCTCTCGGAGAAGTTCAGCGTCGATGCGGCCGAGCACAGCATTTCGGCGGCACGCGCCGGCCACCTGCCGACGATCAACGCCAACGTGAGCTACGGCAAGAGCGCCACCTGGTACCAGAACTCGAACCTGCACTTCCGTCAGCCGAGCTCCACCACGATCGGGCTGACGCTGTCGGTGCCGATCTTCGAAGGCGGCGCCACCCAGTCGCGCGTGCGCCAATCGATCTACCAGCGCGACGCGGCGCAGGACACGCTCGAGGCGCAGCGTCGCCAGGTCACCCGCGACACGCTCAACTACTACCGCTCGGTGATCGCCGGCATCAGCCAGGTCGAGGCCGCCAAGTCCGCAGTGGAGGCTGGCCAGAAGGCGCTCGATGCGACACGGGCGGGTTTTGGCGTGGGCACCAAGACCATCCTCGACGTGCTGACCGCAATCCAGACGCTGACTTCGTCGGAGAGTCAGTACTCGCAGGCACGGCACCAGTTCATCCTGGACAAGCTGCTGCTGAAACAGGCCACCGGCACCGCCGACCTGAAGGATGTCGAGGCGATCAACGCCTTGCTCGAATGACCAGCCTCTCCGGTCGTCGATAACAAAAAAGCCGGGCCGCAAGGTCCGGCTTTTTTGTGGCTACTCGCCCAGCGCGTGATCGATCAGGGTCATCACCCGGCCGACCGCCCCCTGCTCGCTGTCGAACACGGCGTGCGCCCTTTCGCCCATTTGTTTCAGTGCCGAACGGTCGCGAAGCAACTGAAGTACCGCCGCTCCGAGAAGCTCCCCACTGGCCACCCGCATCGCGCCGCCCTGACTGACCATGGTCTGCGTGATGTCATCGAAATTGAACGTGTGCGGCCCCACCAGCACCGGCCGCGAAAGTGCCGCCGGCTCCAGCACGTTGTGCCCGCCGATCGGCACCAGGCTGCCACCGACGAAGGCCAGGTCGGAGGCAGCGAAGAAGGGCATCAACTCGCCCATCGCATCGATCACGAACACCTGATGCCCCGGCGCGGCGATGCCATCGCCACTGCGGGTGCCCACCGAGAAGCCGAGGTTGCGCACCAGGTGCTCGACCATCCGAAAGCGATCGGGATGCCGCGGCGCCAGCAGCAGCAGGGCGTCGGGCAGGCGCTGCAGCACCTCCAGGTGGGCTTCCAGCACGGCCAGCTCCTCGCCCTCATGGGTGCTCGCCGCCATCCACACCGATCGCAAGGGCCCCCACTGGGCACGCAGCGCTTCGCCCTTGCTGCGGGCGTGGTCCGGCACCGGCATGTCGAACTTGAGATTGCCGCTGACCACGATGCGCTCGGTCGGCGCGCCGAGCATGCGATAGCGCGCGGCGTCCGTACGCGACTGCGCCGAAACCAGACTCACGCAGCGCAGCGCAGCGCGCACCAGACCGCGGGCGGGGCGGTATCCACGCAGCGAACGCTCCGACAGCCGCGCGTTGACGATCATCAACGGAATGCCGCGGCGATGACAGGCGAAATACAGGTTGGGCCAGATCTCCGTCTCCACGATGATCGCCAGCCGCGGACGCACGCGCTGCAGAAAGCGGCGCACCGCGAAGGGCAGGTCGTACGGCAGGTAGACATGGAACACGCTGTCGCCGAACAGCTGGCGCACGCGCTCGGAGCCGGTGGGCGTCACCGTGGTCACCACCAACGGCGCCTGCGGATAAGCCTGCTTGAGAGCCTTGATCAACGGCACGGCCGCGTTCACCTCGCCGACCGACACAGCATGCACCCACAGCGAACCGCTGAGACCCGGCGCCGGAAACACGCCGAAGCGCTCGGGCCAGCGCTGGTGATAGCTGCCGTGACGCATGCCACGGGTCAGCAGACGCAGCACGATCACCGGCGTCGCCAGGTACATCAGCAAGGTGTAGAGAAGGCGCAACGGGCGGACCCTTGGTGAGGGCGGCCAGTATAAACGGCCCATGTCGTACGGCCTTGGCTGCCCGGCTCGCTACAATGGCGCGATGCCCGGCATGCCACGCCCCTCCTTCGACCGCTCCCTGCTCACTCCGCGCCATTGGCCCGCATGGATCGGGCTGGGTGCGATCTGGCTGATCGCGCGCCTGCCCTATCCGATGCTGATGCGCCTGGGCCGCTGGCTCGGCGCTCTGGCCATGCGCGTCGATTCGGCGCGACGCCCGGTGGCCGAGGCAAACATCGCGCTGTGCTTTCCCGAACTGAATCGAGCGCAGCAGGCCGCACTGGTGGACGCGCACCTGCGCGACATCGGACTGATGCTGGTGGAGTTCGCGCTGGGCTGGATGGGTCGCGACGAGGCGATCGCCCGCCTGCCGCTGTCGGTGGAAGGGCTGGAACATCTCGAGCGCGCCCGCGCTGCCGGCAAGGGTGTGCTGCTGGTTGGCGGCCACTTTTCGCACCTGGAGCTGTGCGCGCGGCTGGTCTCGCAACGCATCCGCATCGCGGGCATGTACCGGCGCATGGACTCGGCGGTGTTCGAGTGGGCAGTGCTGCGCGCCCGACTGCATTACGCCGACGCGATGTTCGAGAAGGACGACATCCGCGGCACGGTGAAGTACCTGCGCGGTGGCGGGACGCTCTGGTACGCGCCCGACCAGGACATGCGCAGCAAGGACAGCGTCTTCGTGCCGTTCTTCGGCGTGCCAGCGGCCACCATCACCGCCACGCACCATCTGGCACGCATGGGCAACGCGGTGGTGATCCCGTTCTTCCACCGCCGCCTGCCGGACAACGCCGGCTACGCGCTGCGCCTCGGCGCACCGCTCGAGCACGTGCCCAGCGACGACGTGCTCGAGGACACCGCCCGCGTGAATGCGTGCATCGAGCAGATGGCGCGCGAAGCGCCCGAGCAGTACCTGTGGGTGCACAAGCGCTTCAAGACCCGCCCGGATGGCATGCCGCCGGTGTACTCGCGCTAGCGCCGGCGGCGCGCTTGCTCCCGCGCCTCGTGCAACTTGGCGTATTTGAGGAAGGCGTAGAACGCTCCTGTGACGCTGGCGATGAAGCCGGCCCAGCCGTTGAGGAAGTAACGCTTGCCGATGTACTGGCGCAGGAAGAACACCGGCGGGTAGAACACCATGCGCAGGCCGGCGAAACGCTGCCGCTTGCGCAGCTTGTAGGCCACCATGCCGGTCGTGTAGCGGTTGATCTTCTCCACCCGCGTGGCGATGTCGCTGTCGCCATCGTTGACGAAGTCGGCGGCGTGCAGGGTCTTCACGGGACCATCCACTTCCACCGCGGCATGCACATCCACGTCGTTCATGCGGCCGCGGCGACGATCGAACAGGCGCAGGTGGCCGTTGCGCCAGCTGCGTCGGTGCTGCACGGTCCAGAACATGCGTTCGCGCCGCGGCAGCCGGAAGCCGGCGTAGCGTGGTTGCTCCAGAGCACGCTCGATCACCTCACGCGTACCGGGCGAGAGAATTTCGTCGGCGTCGAGATTGAGCACCCAGTCGTGGCGGGCCATGTTGATCGCCCGCTGCTTCTGCGGGCCGTAATCGTCGAACGGATGCACCGCCACGCGCGCGCCGTGGCGTTCGGCGATTGCGACAGTGGCGTCGGTGGAACCCGAATCCAGCACCACAATCTCGTCGGCCCAGTCTACCTCGCGCAGGCAGGCGTCCAGCGTATCGGCGTTGTTGTAGGTGATCACCACCACCGACAGGGGCTCACGCGTCATGCGCCCTCCTCCTCGTCGGGCAGCGCGCCCAGCGCAGCGCACCACAGGCCCAGCAGCCAGGCGAACAGCAACCCCCACCAGGCTGAATAGAACGCCAAGTGGGTGTTGAGCGGAAACAGCATCACGCCCAGCGCCACCGTCACCGGAAATGCCTGCGCCCGCGCAGCCGCCCCCACGTGGCGCCAGTAGCGCAGCGCCACCACCAGGGCAGCCAACCACAACACCAAGCCGATGGCACCGGTCTCGGTCAGCACCTCCAGAACGATCTGGTGCGCGTGGCAAGCGCCCTCGCCCACGCCGCACGATTCGCCCACCACGAAATGGTCGTTGACCGGCGCGTACTGCGGATACGCGTAGCGGAAGCCGCGCACGCCCACGCCGTTGAACGGATGCGCCGCGGCCATGCGCAGACTGGCGCGCCAGATGTCGAGCCGGCCGCTGAGTGCCACGTCCACGCCCTGCTCGCTGCCGCCGAACGCGGCGACAGTGCGCTCCATGCGCGCGTGGAAGCGCGGCGAGGTCTGCCATGCGATGGCACCGGCCAACGCCAGCACCACCGCGGCGCCTGCACCGAACAGCGCGAAGCGCCGGAACGAGCGCGCCTCGCGCCAGGCAAACGCCAGCACCACCAGGCCGTAGCAGAGCCACGCCGCGCGCGCGCCGGCGAGCAGCACGGGGCCAAGCAGCAGCACCGCGACCAGCCACATGACGCGTGCGCCCCAGCGCTCACGCGCCGCCCACAGCGCGAACGGCGAGAGCACTGCCAGCGTCGGCCCGAGCTTGAGGTTGTCGGCACCGAAGATGCCGGAGATGCGCTCGGCCTCGGCGTGGCCGCCCAGGCTCCAGCCGGTGAGCGCCTGCACCCAGGCGTCCAGCGCCCACAGCGCGATCACCGCAGCCACCGCGACATACATCATCCGCACGCGCGCCACCCGGCGCAGCGCAAAGCAGGCATAAAGGCCCAGCGGCGCGAAGCGCAGCAGCCCGGCCACCGTGCCCCAGCTCTTGCCAGGCACCACCGCATCGACCGCGGAGATCAGCGCCGCACCGATATACCCGGCCAGGATCAGCAACAGGCAACGCGCGCCCTCGTGCTGCTCCAGCGCATGGGGAAAGCGCAGGAACAGCATCATCGTGCCGAACAGGCACAGCGCGGTGCCCAGCTCGGCGCTGCGGCCGAACGGCAGCAGCGCAATCACCAGCCAGTAGGGCAACAAGGGCGAACGCAGGGCGGCGCGGAGGGAGGCGGAAAAGGAGGACATGCACAGGCCAGCGCGAGGATGACCGGCATTGTAGGCGAGCCGATGGCCCGCGGCGGGCCAGGGCGCCGGGTCAATCGACCGGCTGCGCCACCAGCTCGTCGTACAGTGCCAGCGTGGCCTGCTGCATGTCCGCCAAGCGGTAGCTCTGCAGCATGGGGATCGGCGGCGCCACGCGCAGCAGTTCGGCGGCACGCTCCACCAGTTTTTCGCGATCGCCCAGCGGCACGCGACCGGCCGGATACAGCTCAGCCAGCAACTCGCCCACGCCGCCATGGGCATAACCGAGCACCGGGCGGCACAGCGACAGCGCCTCGACCACGGTACGGCCGAACGCTTCGGGCTTGTTCGACAGCTGCAGGATCAGTGCGGACACTGCGTAGATATCGCGCACGTCGTCGCGCGCCGGCGCCAGCACCACCTGCGACTCCAGGCCGCGCTGGCGGATCAGCTCGCGCAGCTCCTCGGCATAGGCTTCGCGACCGGGCTCCAGTACGCCCAGCAGCAGCAGACGGGTGCCGACGCCGCGATCGCGAAGATCGGCGACCAGCTCGATGGCGTCATGGTGCCCCTTCAGCCGCGTGCCGCGCGCCGGCAGCGTGAGCAGCGGCGCTCCGATCAGCTGCGGAAATTGGGCGAAGAACGCCTTCTGCCAGGCGTCATCGGGGCGGTGGCCGTAGGGGAACGCCTCCGGATCGATGCCTCGCGGGATCACCCGCACCCGCGACGGCTCCAGCCAGCGGTAATGGCTGAGCACATACGCACGCACCGTCTGCGATACCGCAATCACCCGCTCGCCGCGCAGCATCACGGCGCTGTAGCGGCCGGGCGAATTGAGCCCGTGCACGGTGGTGACGAAATGCGGCTTGCGCGTGAGCCCACGGATGGCCCAGCGGCCCATCCACGCCGGCATGCGCGAGCGCGCGTGCACGATGTCCGGGTCGATCGCTTTCAGCGCCCGGCGCAGCGCGCCGATGCGTCCGAGGGTACCGATCGCCTTGCGGCCGATGTCCAACGTGACGTGCTCGCTGCCCTCGGCCTGCAGGCGCTCGGCCAGGCGGCCGCCGGCGGAGATCACCACCGATCGGTGGCCGGCCGCCACCAGGGCACGACCAATCTCCAGCGCCGATCGCTCGGCGCCGCCGGAATGCATCGCCGGAATCAGCTGAACGACGGTCAGCGACCGGACGGCGCGGGTGACGGCAGCGGACATGGTCTCTGGCATGAAGGCCTTCATCCCTGGAGGCAAGCAGCGATCGTGCCGAAACCGGGGGCCGGCGCCAGCGTTCGCCGCTGCGGTTCAGTCGCGCAGGACGTAATGCGCGCCGCAGTAGGGACAGGTGGACTCGCCACCGTCATCGACGATGGGCAGATACACCTTCGGATGGGAGTTCCACAGCGCCATACCCGGCATCGGACAGGACAGCGGCAGGTCGCTCTGCGTCACTTCGTACCGATTTTGGGCATTCGCCGGGATCGGCGTCACCGCGGAAGAGGGGCGCGACATGGGAGGCTCCGGACAGAAAGTCGAGCCGCCAATGGTAGCAGCCCGCCGGGCCGCTGAAGCCCCGCCGGGACGCCCGACACGCGCACCCGGCGGACAAAAGAAAACGGCCGCCCCGTCGCCGGAGCGGCCGCTGCAGGAACGGGGTTCCGGGAGGGCTTACTTGCCCTTGCCGGCCTCCGCCTCGGTGGTGATGCGGATCTGCACTTCGTCGCTCACGTTCGGCACGTAGGCGCCCACGCCGAAGTCCGAGCGCTTGATCGTCGCGGTGGCGTCGAAGCCGATCGCCGGCACCTTCAGCATCGGCTGCATGCCGGCCTTGTTGAGCGTGGCGTCGAGCACCACCGGCTTGGTCACGCCGTGCACGGTGAGATCGCCGATGACCTTGAACTTGTTGCCGCCCAGCGGCTCGACGCGGGTGCTCTTGAAGGTAACCACCGGATACTTGGCGGCATCGAAGAAGTCGGGCTTCTTCAGGTGCTCGTCCAGCGCGCTGACGTGGGTGTCGAGGTTGGCCAGCGGCAGGCTCACCTCGACGCTGGAGTTGGCCGGCTTGGCCTCGTCGTACACCAGCGTGCCTTCGCCGATGCCGAGGTTGGCGGTGGGGTTGGAGAAGCCGAAGTGATTCCAGCTGAACAGCACCATCGTGTGCGACGGATCGAGCTTGTAGGTCACTGGCGCCGCCTTTGCGGCGAAACTGGCGCCGAGCAGGGCGGCGAGGGCGAGAACGTTCATGGCGCGCATGGATGACTCCTTGAGGGGTTGAGCCGGCGCGCGGCGCCGGGGAGTGGAAGAGCGGATCAGGCGATCGTGCAGGCTTCGTCGAACGACAGCCGCGGGCTGCGCGGGAACAGGTCGCGGCTGGCGTCGCCGTACCCGATGTTGATCAGGAAGTTGGACTTGACCGCCGTGCCGGCAAAGAACGCGGCGTCCACGCCGGCGTTGTCGAAGCCGGACATCGGACCGCAGTCGAGCCCCAGCGCGCGCGCCGCCAGGATCACGTAGGCACCCTGCAGCGTGGCGTTGCGGAACGCGGTGGTGTCGATCAGCGGCTGGTTGCCTTCGAACCAGCTTTTCGCGTCGGCATGGGGAAACAGCTGCGGCAGCTTGTCGTGGAACGCATGGTCGTTGCCGATGATCGCCGTCACCGGGGCGGCCATGGTCTTGGCACGGTTGCCGTCGGACATCAGCGGCGCCAGCTTCGCCTTGGCCTCGGGCGACTTCACGAACACCAGCCGCATCGGCGAGCTGTTGGCGCTGGTCGGGCCGAACTTCACCAGATCGTAGAGCTGATGCAGCTGGGCGTCGCTCACCTCCCGCGGCAGCCAGGCATTGAACGTGCGGGCGCTGCGGAACAGCTGGTCGAGGGCGGTATCGGAAAGCATCTCGCTCATGGGTATCCTTCGGTTCGGCGTGACGCGCCGATGCTGGCGCAGAAAGCGGTCAGTGTACGTGCGTCGCTGCAGCGGCAGGACCCCGCCTGGTGAAACGAACTGTGCAGATTCGAGAAACAATCGCGATCACGCCTCCATGCTGAGAGCGGCCGACGAATGCTGGGCGATCACCGACGAGGCCGCGGGCAATCAGCGCCAGGCGCTGGCGCTCGCCGGCGCGCTGGGCCTGCCGGTACGACACCTGGTGCTAGAGCCGCGGGCCCCGTGGTCTTGGCTCGCCCCGCGCCTGCTGGCCGGCGGCCGGCTGGCGCTGCCGCCGGCGCAACGCGAGTTGTTCGCGCCGCCGTGGCCGCGCGTGGCGGTCGGCTGCGGCCGCGCCGCGGCGTTGTTCACCCGCCTGCTGCGGCCGCTGTCCGGCGGCGCCTGCCACACGGTGCAGATCCTCGATCCGCGCATCGACCCGGCACACTGGGACACCGTCATCGCTCCGTGCCACGACGGCCTGCACGGCGCCAACGTGCTCACTCCGCTGGGCTCGCTGCATCCGATCGACGAGACCTGGCTGGCCGATGCGCGCCAGGCTTTCGCCTGGCTGGAGAGCTTGCCGCAGCCACGCACGGGCGTGCTGCTGGGCGGTCCACGCAAGGGCATCGCGCTGGATGCGCGCTACGCCGAGGTGCTGGAGCGTCGGTTGCGGACGCTGCATCAACGCAATGGCGGCAGCCTGATGGTGGTGGCGTCGCGGCGCACCCCCGCAGCGCTGAGCGAACTGCTGCGCGGACAGCTGGACGATATCCCCGGCGTCTTCTGGCGCGACGCCACCGACGGCCCCAACCCCTACCCCGGCGTGCTGGGCTGGGCCGACCGGCTGGTGGTCACGCCCGATTCGGTCAACATGCTCAGCGAAGCGTGCGGCGTGGGCTGCCCGGTCGAGACCGTGCTCACCGCGCCCCTGCCGCCGCGCATCGCGCGCTTCCATCACGCCCTGCGCGAAGCGGGTTATCTGCGCGGCGACGACATCGCGGCGGCCGCGCCGCCGCCCCTGCGCGAGACGGCCATGCTGGTGGCCCAGGTGCGAGAACGCATCGCGATCGCAGCCAACACTCAACCGTAGAAATCGAAGCCCAGCGCGTCGGTCACCGCCCGCACCGCGTCGACCAGCACGGCCAGCGTGGTGTCCCGCGCGCCGATGCGCGAGCGCAGGTCCAGCGTGCAGGTGAGCGCGCGCTGCAACAGGTCGGCGTGCCCACGGGCGAACGTTCCAGCCTGCGCCTCGTCGAGCAGGCCGGCCGCTCGGCAGGCGTCGATCAGGCCGGCGTTGCCGGTGACGTCGAGCAGCGCCGGATGCGCCGCGGCCGAGGCCAGCACCAGTCCCTGCAGAGCAAATTCGATATCGAGCAGGCCGCCCTGGCCCTGCTTGAGATCGAAGCGGCTGTCGTCGGAGCGGTCGCGCTCGGCACGCCAGCGCTTGCGCATGCTGGACACCTCGGCCAGTACCGCGGCGCGGTCGCGCGACACGCCGAGGATCTCGCGCCGCAGCGCGGCCAGCTCCGCATGCAGCGCCGGATCGCCGGCCACCGCGCGCGCGCGCAGCAGCGCCTGGTGTTCCCAGGTCCAAGCGCGCCCGCGCTGGTAGGCGGCGAAAGCGTCGAAGCTCGATACCAGCAGGCCCTTGGAACCGTCCGGGCGCAGCCGCGTGTCCACTTCATACAGGCGACCGGCGCGGGTGAGCACGGTGAGCCAGTTCATCACGCGCTGAGCCAGGCGCTGGTACCAGCGCGAGCCCTCCAGCGGGCGCGCGCCGTCGCTCATCGCGGCGGCGCGACGGCTGTCGTAGACGAACACCAGATCCAGATCCGACGCGAAGCCAAGCTCCTCGCCGCCTAGGCTGCCGTAGCCGAGGACCGCGAAGCCCGAGCCTTCGCCCGGCAGGCGACCGTGCTGCACCGCCAGCTCGCGCTCGGCCAGCGCGGTGACCGCCACCACCACCGACTCGGCCAGCGCAGCCAGACGTCGCGCGGTGGACACCGCATCCGCGCGGCCGTCGTTGAACGCCAGCCCCAGCCGGAACGCCACGCTGGCCTTGAATTCGTTGATCCGTTCGAGCTCGGCCTCCGCCTCGCGTTCGTCCAGCGTGCCCAGTACGCGGGTGATCTCGGCGCTGATGTCGGCGCGCTTGAGCGGCAGTTGATCGATGCGGGGATCGAGCACGTCGTCCAGCAGCAGCGGCTGGGCGATCACCCGCTCGGCGAGAAAGGCCCTGTCGGCGAACAGCCGGGCCAGACGCCGCCGCGCCGCCGGCTGCTCCTCCAGCAACGCGAGATAGGAAGAGCGACGCGCCACTGCCTGTACCAACTGACACAGACGCAGCAGGCAGGCCACCGGGGCGGCGGTCTGGCGCGCGGCGATCAGCAACTGCGGCATCACCCGGTCCAGTCGCTCGCGCGAGCCCGGCGACATGGCACGCACATTGGCCGCCTGCGGCAGCTTGAGCAAGGCATCGGCCGCTGCGCCACCAGGCACGAAACCGGAGGCTTCCAGTTCCGCCGCCTCCAGCGTGCCGACACAGGCCGCCTGCCACAGCGCGGTGTCAGCCACCGGCACGGCGGCCGCGCGACCACCCTGTGGCATCAGCACCGCGGCGAATTCCTCGCTGACCACCGCCCGGTGACGCGCCAGCTCGGCCGCCAGCGCCGCCCAGTCCGGATGACCCAGGCCGCGGGCGATGCGCTCGCGGCTGAGCTCGTCCTCGGGAATGTCGTGGGTCTGCGCATCGCGCAGCATCTGCACGCGGTTCTCCACCCGGCGCAGGCAGGCGTAAGCCTCGCGCAGGGCCCGCGCGCGTGCGGCGGGAATATGCCCACGCGCCTCGCACGCGGTCAGCGCCGGCAGCAGGCCACGCACACGCAACGAAGGCTCGCGGCCGCCGCGGATCAGCTGGGTCAGCTGCACGATGAATTCGATCTCGCGGATGCCGCCGGGGCCGAGCTTGAGATTGTCGGCCAAGTCCTTCCGGGCCACCTCCGCGTCGATCAGCGCCTTCATCTCGCGCAGGCCGGCAAAGGCGGTGTAATCGAGATATTTGCGGTAGACGAACGGGCGCAGCAACTCCTGCAGTTGCTTGCCGGCCACGCGATCGCCGGCCACCGGGCGCGCCTTGATCCAGGCGTAGCGCTCCCAGTCGCGGCCTTCGCTCTGGTAGTACTGCTCCATCGCGGCAAACGGCAGCGCCAGGCGGCCGGCGGTGCCGAACGGGCGCAGGCGCAGGTCGACCCGCGCACAGATGCCGTCCAGCGTCGGCTCGTTCAGCAATCGCACCAGCTGGCGCACCAGCCGAACGAAGTACTCGCTGTTGTCCAGGCTGCGCGCGCCGTCGCTTCGGCCGGACTGCGGGTAGGCCAGCACCAGGTCGATGTCGGAGGAGAAATTCAGCTCGCTGCCACCGAGCTTGCCGAAGCCGACCACCACCAGCCGCTGCGCACTGCCGTCCGCGCCGCTCGGGTGACCGTAGCGGGCCGCAAGCTGGCGTTCGCACCAGGCCAGCGCCTGCTCCAGCAGCACCTCGTAGAGCACGCTGGTGTCCGACAGCGTGGCCGACAGATCGTCCAGCCCGTTGACGTCGCGAAACACTAGCCGCAGTGCCTCAGCGCGGCGGAACCGGCGCAGCAGCGCGAGCGTTTCGATCTCGTCCTCCGGCAGCCGCATGCTGTCGGCGCGCGAAGCGGCATCGGCCGGCGAACGCAGCCGCTCCAGCCCGGCCGGCCCCAGCAACTGCGGCTGGCTGCGCCACACCTCGAACGCGAAGTCGCTGGCCAGCAGCGTGCGGCGAATGCGCTCGGCCACGCCCGCGTCGTCCTGCACGGCGACCCCGGCGGTACGGCAGGCGGCGGTGAGCTGGGCGTAGCGGTCGTCGATCAAGGCCCGCAAGGCGGGCGATTCGGGCGTCGTCATCCCGGCATTGTGCCGCAGGCGAGCTGGGGCGGTGGCCGCCCGGCGACCTCACGCATGCGTGACTGGCGCCCCATGCGGGGTTCATGTCCGCGCGATTACTCTCGCGCGTCTGTTCCGTGACAACCCTTTCGACGCTATGGCCGCTGCCTTCACCGCCTCCAGCTCGCTGCGCCGCCCCTGGCAGGGCACGCTATTGCTCGCCTTGATGGCGTTGGCCTTCGCATTGCTCACCGGGCTGATCGATGGCGGCGTCGGCGTGGCGCCGCAGCGCCTGTTCGACCAGCCGGTCTACGTGCTCGCCAACGCCCTGCCCGGGTTGCTGCTGGCCGGCGCGCTGCTGGCGTTCACGCGCCGCGCGATGCTCTCGTTCGGGCTGGCCTTCGCCGCCGAAGGCACCGTGTACGCGGTCAACCACCTCAAGATGGTCAACCTCGGCACACCGCTGATTCCGGCCGATTTCCAGATGGTTGGCCAGCTCAACAAGGGCGGTACGCATCTACTGGGGGCCTACCTGCCGCACAGCCCGTGGCCCTATCTGGCGATGCTGGTGATGATCGTCCTGATCGTCGCCCTGTGGCGCCGCGAGCCGCGCCTGCTGCCGGAGCGTCCACGTGCGCCTCGGCTGCTGGCCGGTACCGCCTTGCTGATCGCCCTGGTGACGCTACTCGCGGGAACGATGCCGTGGGCGCGGCTCTACAACGGCCGCACGCTGTGGCTGGAGCCTTGGTCGGCTACGTCCACCGCCACCCACTCCGGCCTGCTCAGCTCGCTGCTGATGTACCGCCTGCAATACGGACACGGCGCGCGCAAGCCGGACCACGCCGCCGCGCGCGAGCTGCTCAGTCGCGCCGACGACACGCTGCGCCAGCAGATGGCAACCGGCGCCGTGGCCAGCGACGGCCTACCCGACATCGTGGTGATCCAGAGCGAATCGTTCTTTGACCCGCGCATCCTCAACGGCTACCAGCACGCGCAGATCACACCGAACCTGGACCGCCTCGCCAAACATGGCATCAGCGGTGCACTGCACGTTCCGACCTTCGGCGGCGGCACTATCCGCACCGAGTTCGAGGTGCTCACCGGCTTGTCGCTGCGCTACTTCCAGAACCTGCAGTTCCCCTACCTGCAGCTCAACGCAAAGGTGGTGCCAGGCCTTGTGCGTACGCTGCGTTCGAACGGCTACGAGACGGTGGCGATCCACGGCAACGATCCTTCGTTCTGGAACCGCACCAGCGCGTTCAAGGCGATCGGCTTCGACCGGTTCGTCTCGCAATCGGCGTTTCCCGCCGGCACCGCCAACGACGGCCAGTACATGGCCGATCGCGGCATGACCGACGAGATCCTCACCCAGCTCAAGGACAGCGGCCCGCCACAGTTCCTGTTCGCGATCAGCATCGAGGCGCACGGTCCGTACGACACGAAGCCTGCCGATGCCGCCGAGCGCGACGCGATGCCGGTGCCTGAAGGCATCACTGGCAAAGACAAGCTGGAGCTGCAGAATTACCTGTACCACATCCGCCACGCCGACCAAGAACTGGGGCGCCTGGCGGACGTGCTCGCCAAGCGCGAGCGCCCGACCCTGCTGCTGTTCTACGGCGACCACCTGCCCGCGCTCACCCATACGTTCCAGACGGCCGGTTTCGTCGACGGCGGCGACATGTTGAACGAACCGGGCACCTGGCTGCTGGTCGATCCGCGCAAGGCAGCCAAGCCGGAGCGCACCGCCGTGGCATCGTGGATGCTGCCCGGCCTGCTGCTGCAGGCCGCCGGCATCCACGATGACAGCTATTTCGCGCTGACCCGGCTGGTGGGCCCGGAACTGGCTCCGCTGACCCACGCACCGGACGCCCCTGAGCCGGCACCGGATGCCGACCTCGCCCGCACCGATCGCGACATGGCCAGCGTGTCCCAGCTGCGCCTGGACGGGAAACTCAACGCACTGCTGCCGCCCGATGCCCGCCCCATCGCTCATCAGGTGGACGCCCCGGAGCACGAGCCGCAGGCCGATCCGCACCTGGGCGCCGGCGCCACGCACTGACAGCGGCACGGCGCCAGTTCCTCCTGCGGCCGGGCGCTGGCTGCGCCCGCTGTTGAGCCGATCGGGTGGTCGGTGTCTCGCCACCATCCTCCAACTTGGGTGAGCGAATCGCGCCTGCCGATGACCTGCCGCGTAGCATCGCCACCTCACGAGCACCAGCAAAGAAAAACCCCGCCGAAGCGGGGTTTTTCATGGGACGCAAACGGTGGTGCGGGACTTAGAAGTCCATGCCGCCCATACCGCCCATGCCACCGCCCATACCGCCAGCGGCACCGTGGCCTTCGTCCTTCTTCGGCACTTCCACCACCATCGCTTCGGTGGTGATCGCCAGGCCGGCGACCGAGGAGGCGTGCTGCAGGGCCGAGCGGGTCACCTTGGTCGGATCCAGGATGCCCATCTCGACCATGTCGCCGAACTCACCGGTGGCGGCGTTGTAGCCGAAGTTGCCGGTGCCTTCCTTAACTCGGTTCAGCACCACCGACGGCTCTTCGCCGGCGTTGGCGACGATCGCGCGCAGCGGCGCCTCGAGCGCGCGACGAGTGATCGCGATACCCAGGTCCTGCTCGTGGTTGTCGCCCTTCAGGCCTTCGACGGCCTTCAGCGCGCGGATCAGCGCCACGCCACCGCCCGGCACCACGCCCTCTTCCACCGCCGCACGCGTGGCGTGCAGGGCGTCTTCGACGCGGGCCTTCTTTTCCTTCATCTCGACTTCGGTGGCGGCACCGACCTTGATCACTGCCACGCCGCCGGCCAGCTTGGCCACGCGCTCCTGCAGCTTCTCGCGGTCGTAGTCGGAGGAGGTCTCCTCGATCTGCGCCTTGATCTGGCCGATGCGCGACTGGATGCGCTCGGCTTCGCCGGCACCGTCGATGATGGTGGTGTTTTCCTTGGTGATCACCACGCGCTTGGCGCGGCCCAGATCGTTGATCGTGGCCTTCTCCAGCGACAGGCCCACTTCCTCGGAAATGACTTGGCCATTGGTGAGGATCGCGATGTCTTCCAGGATCGCCTTGCGACGGTCACCGAAGCCCGGCGCCTTGACGGCTGCGACCTTGACGATGCCGCGGATCGTGTTGACCACCAGCGTGGCCAGCGCCTCGCCTTCCACTTCCTCGGCGACGATCACCAGCGGCTTGCCGGCCTTGGCGACGGCCTCCAGCACGGGCAGCAGCTCGCGCACGTTGGAGACCTTCTTGTCGTGGATCAGGATGAACGGGTCGTCCATCTCCACCTGCTGGCTCTGCTGGTTGTTGATGAAGTACGGCGACAGGTAGCCGCGATCGAACTGCATGCCCTCGACCACGTCGAGCTCGTTCTCCAGGCCCGAGCCTTCCTCGACGGTGATCACGCCTTCCTTGCCGACCTTCTTCATCGCGGTGGCGATGATGTCGCCGATGTTGGAATCGGAGTTGGCCGAGATGGTGCCGACCTGGGCGATCGCCTTGTCGTCAGCGGTGGGCTTGGACAGCTTCTTCAGCTCGCCGACGGCGGCGTGCACGGCCTTGTCGATGCCGCGCTTGAGATCCATCGGGTTGATGCCGGCGGCCACGGCCTTGAGGCCTTCCTGGATGAACGCCTGCGCCAGCACGGTGGCGGTGGTGGTGCCGTCACCAGCCACGTCGGAGGTCTTGGAAGCGGCTTCCTTGACGATCTGGGCGCCGATGTTCTCGTACTTGTCCGAGAGCTCGATTTCCTTGGCGACGGACACGCCGTCCTTGGTGATCGTGGGGGCGCCGAAGCTCTTCTCGAGCACGACGTTGCGGCCCTTGGGACCTAAGGTGACCTTGACCGCGTTGGCCAGGGTGTTCACGCCCTTGAGGATGCGCGAGCGGGCGTCTTCGCCGAAGCGGACTTCTTTAGCTGCCATAAATTTTTGCCTCAAAAATTTTGAATAGGAATGGGACTTTCTTGCGAGGTGCAACCAGAAGGAGCCGAAGGCGACTGGCGTGCGCGCTTTTGATCCGCGCTCGGCCGATCAGCCCTAAGCTCCAACGAATCAACCCTCAATCACAGCCACGATGTCGTCTTCCTTCAGGAAGACCAGCTCTTCGCCGTCGATCTTGATTTCCTGGCCGGCGTACTTGCCGAACAGCACCACATCGCCTTCCTTCAGCGACATCGGGCGGACGTTGCCGTCTTCCAGGATACGGCCGGTACCGGCGGCGATCACCTTGCCGCGGGTCGGCTTCTCGGTGGCGCTATCGGGGATCACGATGCCGCCGGCGGAGACGCGCTCCTCTTCCAGGCGCTTGACGATGACGCGATCGTGCAGCGGACGCAGTTTGCTCATGGGTGGCTCCAGCTCAATGGATGGTTGACGAAAAAGGGTCCCGGACCGGCGCATTGTTAGCACTCACGGTCGGTGAGTGCCAATTTTAGCGCCGCACCTTGCCTGTGCAAGCGTTCGGTGGGGGTGCGTGCGAAGTTGGGCCGTAACCGCCGGTTATCAAGAGCGAATGGACACGATGATCCGCCGGCCGCGCTTGCTAGGCTGGCCGCTTCCCACCGATTCCGCCGCCATGCCCCACGACATCCTGGTCTGCCTGAGCACCTGCCCCGATTCCGCCACGGCCGGGTCGATCGCCGGCACGCTGGTACGCGAGTCGCTCGCCGCCTGCGTCAACCAGCTGCCGGGCGTGCGCTCCACCTACCGCTGGCAAGGCAACGTGCACACCGATGAGGAAGTGCTGCTGGTGATCAAGACCGCTGCCGACCGCTTCCCCGCCCTGCGCGAGCGGCTGCTGGCGCTGCACCCGTACGAGCTGCCCGAACTCATCGCGCTCCCGGTGACCGATGGTCACGCCCCGTACCTGGACTGGGTGCGCGCCCACGCCGCGGCACCTGCCTCCACCCCTCATTCATAATGTCGGCCTGCCCGTCCCCGCGGGCCCCACGCCTGGAGTCGTGATGCCTTCTTCGCTTTTCGGACGGCTCGCCGCCCGCCTGCTGCTCGCCCTCATCGGCCTGCTCGCGGGCGCTTCGGCGTACGCCCAGTCCACCCAGGATCTGCTGCCCGTCACCGAGGCCTACAAGCTCAGCGCCGACGCCAGCCAGCCCGGCATGCTCAAGCTGCACTGGGACATCGCGCCGGATTACTACCTCTATCGCGGCCGCATGAAGTTCACTGCCGGTGAGGGCGTCACGCTGGGTGAGGCGCAGCTGCCCGACGGCGAGAAGCACCACGACGAATACCTGGGCGACGTGGAGACGTATCACCACGGCATCGACGCGCAGATTCCCTACACCGTGGCCGCCGGCACCGCGCGGCTGACCCTCTCGGTGCTGTACCAGGGCTGCCACGAGGTGGACCCGAAGATCTGCTATCCGCCGCACACCGAAAAGCTGGATCTGGCCTTGCCCGCAGCAGCCGCCGGCGCAGCCACGCCGGGCCAGGATTTCGGCACGGCGCTGCGGGCGATCGACGCCGGCAACGCGCTGGGCGCGAGCTCCGCGGCGCTGCCGGCGGAGCGGGCGTTCCGCGTCGAGGCGCTGGCCACCGCGCCCGATCGCCTGCTGCTGCGCTGGACGATGGCCAAGGGCTATTACCTCTACCGCGACCAGACCGCGCTGAGCGTGCCCGACGCGCCCGCGCTGAAGCTGGTGCCCGCGTGGCCCGCCGGCACGGCGCATGAAGACGAACACTTCGGCCAGGTCACCGTGTACTACGACCAGGTGGAGGTGCCCGTCGGCATCGCTGGCGATCTGCACGGGCGCCGCCAGCTCGCCGTGCAGGCCGCGTTCCAGGGCTGCCAGGAGGGCGGCATCTGCTATCCGGTGATGACCCGCACGCTGCAGATCGACCTGCCCGCCGGCGCAGCCACCGGCAGCGTCGCCACCGTCAGCGACCGCACCGCTGGCGCACCGGAGACCGGCCTGCTGCTGGCGCTGCTGCTGGCGTTCGGCGGCGGCCTGATCCTCAACCTGATGCCCTGCGTGCTGCCGGTGCTGTCGATCAAGGCGGTCAGCGTGCTGGAGAGCGGCGAAAGCCCGGCGCGCGCGCGCCGCCACGCGCTGCTTTACACAGCCGGCGTACTGGCGAGCTTCGCGGTGGTGGGTGGCGTGATCGTCAGCCTGCGCGCCGCCGGCCACGCGCTGGGCTGGGGCGCCCAGCTGCAGCAGCCGCTGGTGGTGGCGGTGCTGGCCTGCGTGATGTTCGCGGTGGGCTTGTCGATGTCCGGCGTGGTGCAGTTCGGTGCCACGCTGGGCAACACCGGCGCCTCGCTGGCCAACCGCACCGGCCCGGCCGGTGACTTCTTCACCGGCGTGCTGGCGGTGGTTGTCGCGAGCCCTTGCACGGCGCCGTTCATGGGTAGCGCGCTGGCCTATGCGTTTGCCGCGCCGATCACCGCGGCGCTGGCGGTGTTCCTGATGCTGGGCGTCGGCCTCGCTCTGCCGTTCCTGCTGGTGGGCTTCGTACCCTCGCTGGCACGGCGACTGCCGCGGCCGGGGCGCTGGATGGAGACGCTCAAGCAGGTGCTGGCGTTCCCGATGTATCTCACCGCGGTGTGGCTGGCCTGGGTGCTGGCGCACCAGCGCGGCGCCGACGCGATCGGCCTGCTGCTGGTGGCGATGGTCGTGCTGGCGATGGCGCTGTGGTGGTTCGAGCGCAGCCGCAGCCGCGGCGCGCTGAGCCGCGCGCTGGTGCTGGCGCTGGCGGTGCTCGTGGCGGTGCCGCTGTATTACCTGACCCAGGTGCCCGCGCCCACGCGTGCCGACGCTGCGGCTGAGGGCGTCGTCGCCTACAGCCCGCGGAAGCTGGCCGAGCTGCGCCAGGCCGGCACGCCGGTGTTCGTCGACATGACCGCCGACTGGTGCGTCACCTGCAAGGCCAACGAACACGCGGTGCTCGACACCGACGCTTTCCGCGCCCTGCTGGCGAAAACCGGCGCGGTCTACATGAAGGGCGACTGGACCGACGTGAACCCCACCATCGCCGCCTTCCTGCAGCAGTATCACTCGCCCGGCGTACCGCTGTACGTGGTGTTTCCCAAGGGCGGCGGTGAAGGCAGGCAGTTGCCGACGGTGCTCACGCGCGGTCTCGTCGAACGCGCCCTCACCGAGGCCAGCCGCTGATGTTCAACCGATCGACCTGGATGATCCTGCTGGTGGCCATGCTCGCCGCCGCGCTCGGCGGCTGGCTGCAACATCGCAGCCGCCTCGCCCACGTGCCAGCCGGCGTGACGGTGGCCAGCCTGGGTGCGGTGGTGCCCGACGTGCCGCTCAGCGATCTGGATGGCCGCGCGCACCGGCTTGCCGACTACCGCGGGCAACGCGTGCTACTGAACTTCTGGGCCAGCTGGTGCGGGCCATGCCTGGACGAGATGCCGGCGCTGGACCGCGCCGCCCGCGCCCATCCCCAGGCCACGGTGCTGGGCATCGCGATGGACGAGCCGGCCCGCGTGCGCGCCTTCCTCGCTGCCCACCCGGTGAATTACCCATTGCTGCTGGGACGACTCGATTCGCCCAGCACCTCGCTGCAACTGGGCGATACCGCCGAGGTGCTGCCGTACAGCGCGCTGCTCGATGCGGATGGCCGGCTGCTCGCCACCCACCGCGGTCCGCTGGACGCGGCCACGCTCAATCGCTGGCTGTCCGATGGCCCGGTGGACTGAGCCCAGGCAACCACATACGTCTGCGCACGGTTTAACGGGGACTTCTCCGTCAAACATCGTCGATCTGCGCCGAACTGGACAAGCCGGAGCTGGGCTAGCACACTGCACCGCTTCCGGACCCGTCCGGCCTCCGCGAAGGCAGTCGCATGGCGAAGATCCTGGCCCTGCATGGCCCCAACCTCAATCTGCTGGGTGTGCGCGAGCCGGACATCTACGGCCGCGAGACGCTGGCCGACATCAACGGCGCGCTGGCCGAGCAGGCGCAGGCCGCCGGCCATGAGCTGAGCTGGTACCAGTCCAACGCCGAGCACGAGCTGATCGGGCGCATCCATCAGGCGCGCGACGACCAGACGGCAATGATCGTATTCAACCCCGGCGCGTTCACCCACACCAGCATCGCCCTGCGCGACGCGCTGGCCGCGGTGGCGATTCCGTTCATCGAAGTGCACCTGTCCAACGTGCACGCCCGCGAGCCGTTTCGCCGGCATTCGTACCTGGCGGACATCGCCGTGGGCGTGATCGGCGGCTTCGGCAGCGACAGCTACCGGCTCGCACTGGACGCGGCGATCCGCCGCCTGGCCCGGCCCGACGCCCCCATCCGCTAGCCGGTCGCATACCGGCAGCACCCCTTCCGGCCGCCCACGGGCGGTAACCCTGCAAGAAGGTTTGTCCCATGGACCTGCGCAAGATCAAGAAACTCATCGACCTCCTTGAGGAGTCCAACCTCGCCGAGCTGGAGATCAAGGAAGGCGAGGAAGTCGTTCGCCTGTCGCGCGTGCCCAAGGGCGGCGTCGCCGTCGCGGCCGCGCCCGCTCCGGTCGCGGTGGCGCCGGCTCCGGTGGCTGCCGCGCCGGTCGCCGCTCCCGCCACCGAGGCGCCGGCCGCCGATGCGCTGCCCGAGGGCCACGTGGTGAAGGCGCCGATGGTCGGCACCTTCTACGCCTCCTCCACCCCGGGCGCCGCGGCGTTCGTGAAGGTCGGCCAGCAGGTCAAGGCGGGCGAGACGCTGGGCATCATCGAGGCGATGAAGATGTTCAACCAGATCGAGGCCGACGTGGCTGGCACGGTCAAGGCCATCCTGGTCGAGAACGGCCAGCCGGTGGAATTCGACCAGCCCATGTTCGTCATTGCCTGATCCGGCGGAACCCATTCCCATGCTAGAAAAAGTCGTCATTGCCAACCGCGGCGAGATCGCGCTGCGCGTGCTGCGCGCCTGCCACAGCCTTGGCATCAAGACCGTGGCAGTGCATTCCACAGCCGACCGCAACCTCAAGCACGTGGGCCTGGCCGACGAGGCGATCTGCATCGGCCCGGCGCCCTCGACCGACAGCTACCTCAACATCCCGCGCATCATCGCGGCGGCGGAGATCACCGACGCCCAGGCGATCCACCCGGGCTACGGCTTCTTGTCCGAGCGCGCGGACTTCGCTGAGCAGGTCGAGCAGTCCGGCTTCATCTTCATCGGCCCGACCGCCGACGTGATCCGCCTGATGGGCGACAAGGTCGAGGCGATCAAGGCGATGAAGGCCGCCGGCGTGCCGTGCGTACCCGGCTCCGGCGGGCCGCTGGGCGATGACGTGGACACCAACATCAAGATTGCCCGCGAGATCGGCTACCCGGTGATCATCAAGGCCGCCGGCGGCGGCGGCGGTCGTGGCATGCGCGTGGTGCGCACCGAGGCGCACCTGGGTAACGCCATCACCATGACCAAGCAGGAAGCCAAGGCGGCCTTCGGCAACGACATGGTGTACATGGAGAAATTCCTGGAGAACCCGCGCCACGTGGAGATCCAGGTGCTGGCCGACGGCCAGGGCAACGCGATCCACCTGGGCGAGCGCGACTGTTCGATGCAGCGCCGCCACCAGAAGGTGGTCGAGGAAGCCCCGGCCCCGGGCATCACGCCCGAGCTGCGCGCAGAGATCGGCAAGGTCTGCGTGGATGCCTGCATCCGCATCGGCTATCGCGGCGCCGGCACGTTCGAGTTCCTGTTCGAGAACGGCCGCTTCTACTTCATCGAGATGAACACCCGCATCCAGGTCGAGCACCCGGTGACCGAGTGGATCACCGGCGTGGATCTGGTGCGCGAGCAGCTGCTGATCGCCGGTGGCGAGAAGCTGTCGATTCGCCAGGAAGACATCAAGATCACCGGCCATGCCATTGAGTGCCGCATCAACGCCGAGGACCCGGACAACTTCCTGCCCTCGCCCGGCACGGTGAAGCGCTTCGAGGCGCCGGGTGGCCCCGGCGTGCGCGTGGACACCCACCTGTACGACGGCTACCGCATCCCGCCGAACTACGACTCGATGATCGGCAAGCTGATCGTGCACGGCCCGGACCGCGCCACCGCCATCGCGCGCATGCGCCTGGCGCTGGCCGAAACGGTGATCGAAGGGGTCAAGTGCAACATCCCGCTGCAGCAGCGCATCATGGCCGATGTCGGCTTCCAGCAGGGTGGCCAGAACATCCACTACCTGGAAAAGCGCATGGCCGAGCAGAAGGGCCATCCGCCCGCGGATCACTGATCCGGTCGCGGGCAGCGGAACGCTCGGAGGCAGGTGCAATCGCCCTGCCTCTTTTTCTTCCTCGCCGCCACGCAGTCCTGTCACCCCTCACCCCTCACTTCTCTTCGCCCTATGCCCTTCCTCGAACTCTCCCTCACTGTCCGCGCCGAGCAGCAGCCCAGCGTGGAAGACGCGCTGGAAGAGCTCGGCGCGCTCTCCATTACCCTGCGCGACGCGGATGCGGAGACGCCCGATGAGCAGGCGATCTTCGAGCCAGGCGTGGGCGAGCTGCCGCTGTGGCCGACGATCACGCTCAACGCGCTGTTCGACGCCGACGCCGATCGCCGCGGCCTCACCGAGGCCCTGGGCGACCTGCTGCCCTGGCTGGAGCCGGCGCAACTGGCGTTTGCGGAGGTGGAAGACCAGGACTGGGAGCGCGCGTGGATGGACCAGTTCCAGCCGATGCCGTTCGGCCGGCGGTTATGGATCTATCCGTGGAACATCGAGCCGCCCGCCGACGAGGATCTCGTAGTAGTGCGACTGGACCCCGGCCTGGCCTTCGGCAGCGGCACCCATCCCACCACCGCGCTGTGCCTGGAGTGGCTGGACGGGCTGGACCTCGTCGGCAAATCGGTGACCGACTTCGGTTGCGGCTCGGGCATCCTCGCCATCGCCGCGCTCAAGCTCGGCGCGGCCAGTGCGGTGGGCGTCGACAACGATCCGCAGGCGCTCACCGCCTCGATCGACAACGCTGAGCGCAACGCCGTGGCCGATCGGCTGGCGGTGTTCCTGCCGCAGGATTTCGACGGCGCCCCCGCCGATGTGTTCGTGGCCAATATCCTCGCCGGCCCGCTCGGCGAGCTGGCGCCCACCTTCGCCGCCGCGGCCAAGGCCGGCGCGCCGTTCGCCATCTCCGGCATTCTCGACGGCCAGCAGGACGAGCTGCTCGTACGATACGGCGAATGGTTCGACGAGCTGCGCGTGGACAAGCGCGAAGACTGGGTGCGCATCAGCGGCCGCCGCCGCTGAGACGCGTTTCGCGTGGCAGGTGGCGCGCGGATGAATTGTCCGCGTCGCTCCACTAGGCTTGCCGCAACCTGCGATCCCAAGTCCTCATGTATACCCAGTGCCCTGACTGCCTCACCGTGTTCTCGCTCGATGCCGACGCGCTGGCGACGGCGAGCGGACTCGTGCAGTGCGGTCACTGCGATCAGGCGTTCGATGCGCTCGCCTGCCTGGCCTCGCAGCTGCCGCCGGAGCCGTTCACGCGCCTGACGGCCGCCGTGGTGCGGGGCCCGGCGCCGCGACTGGAGCTGGCGGTGTATCGCCCCCGCCCGGAGCCGACCACCGTCGCCGTACTTGGCAGCGACGCTGACGGCGACTCCGCCACCGACGATTTCAGCCACCTCGTCTTCACTCCGCGTTTCGCGCGCGGGCAGCGCAAGCAGAAACGCCGCGAGCGCGCCGCCCGCACGCCTTCGGGCGAGCGGCGCTGGCCGTGGGTGACGGTCTGCCTGCTGCTGACGATCCTGCTCGGCGCGCAGGTGGCGTGGGCCCAACGCGATCCGCTGCTGGCCGATCCCGTCACCGGCCGCTGGCTGCGCGAGGCGTGCGCCACGCTCGGCTGCCGCTTGCCGCTGGTACCCAGCGTCGGCCAACTGCACTTGATCGCGCGCGATGTGGAAGCGCATCCGGACGTGCGCGGCGCGTTGATGATCAGCGCCACGCTGCGCAACGACGCCCCCTTCGCCCAACCGTATCCCGTGGTCAGCCTGGTGCTGGCCGACGCCCAGGGCCACCGTGTGGCGATGCGCCGCCTGCGCCCGTCCGAGTACCTGGACGACAGCGAAAGCCTGCGCGCCGGCATGGCGCCGGGCGCCGTCACGGCCCTGGTGCTGGAGGTGGAGGATCCCGGCAACAAGGCGGTGGCGTTCGAGTTCGGCTTCGAATAGTCAAGCGCCGCGCGCACTTAATTTTATGAGGCAGCGGGGGTACACTCGCTCCCTTCGCGCATCCGGCCTGCCGGCCATCGATGCATGCCGCCGACGCGGCGACCTTCATAACCAGCGCGGCGACCGATGCAGTCGCCGCCTCAGGACGTAAGGGATATGTCAGTGAACGCCGTCAGACTGCCTGTCCACGAGGCCAGCCGGGAGTCCTCGTCGCAGAGCGCGCTGAGCGAGTGCGTCAGTCGCACTGTGCGCCGCTATCTGGCTGACATCGGCGACACCGAGTGCGCCGAAGGGCTGCATGCACTGGTGATCCGCGAAGTGGAAGGCCCGCTGCTGCGCGAGGTCATGGCGTTCCACGAGGGCAACCAGAGCCGCGCCGCCACCGCGTTGGGCATCAACCGCGCCACGCTGCGCAAGAAGCTGTCCCAGCACGGCATGCTCTGAAAGCACGTGCCACCGCTCGGCATCGATGAAGGCCCGCGAGGGCCTTTTTCATTTGGCCGTCCATACGCCCGGCCGGGCCTGCGCCCGCAGTGGGCTATAATCGCGCGCTTTCATCCCCTGGAAACCGCCATGTCCGCCCCTGCCGTCACGCCCGTCCGTCGCGCCCTACTCAGCGTCTCCGACAAGACCGGGCTGCTCGACCTGGGCAAGCGCCTCGCCGCGGCCGGCGTGCAGTTGCTGTCCACCGGCGGCACCGCCAAGGCGCTGCGCGAGGCCGGCATCGCGGTGACCGACGTCAGCGAGGTCACCGGCTTCCCCGAGATCATGGACGGCCGCGTGAAGACGCTGCACCCCAAAGTGCACGGCGCCCTGCTCGGCCGCCGCGGTACCGACGACGCGGTGATGGCCGAACTGGGCATCGCGCCGATCGACCTACTGGTGCTGAACCTGTATCCGTTCGAGGCCACCGTGGCCAAGCCGGACTGCACGCTGGAGCAGGCGATCGAAAACATCGACATCGGTGGCCCGGCGATGCTGCGCTCGGCGGCGAAGAACTGGAACGACGTCGGCGTGCTCACCGATCCGGCGCAATACGCCGAGGCGATCGCCGAGATCGAGCAGCACGGCGGCCTGACTCGCACCACCCGCTTCAAGCTCTCCGTCGCCGCGTTCAACAACGTGGCCAACTACGACGGCGCGATCAGCGACTACCTCTCGGGCCTCAAGCTCGACGAGGCGCACGAGGCGATCGCCGGCCACGAGGCCTTCCCGGCGCAAAGCAACGGTCGCTTCGTCAAGGTGATGGACCTGCGCTACGGCGAGAACCCGCACCAGAGCGCCGCGTTCTACCGCGACCTCTATCCGCACACCGGCACGCTGGCCACGTTCAAGCAGCTGCAGGGCAAGGAGCTGTCGTTCAACAACATTGCCGACGCCGACGCCGCATGGGAATGCGTGCGCAGCTTCACCAAGCCGGCCTGCGTGATCGTCAAGCACGCCAATCCCTGCGGCGTGGCGGTGAGCCTGGACGGCATCGGCAAGGCGTATGACCTGGCCTACCAGACCGACCCGACCTCGGCCTTCGGCGGCATCATCGCGTTCAACCGCGAGTGCGACGGCACCACCGCGCAGGCGATCGTGGCGCGCCAGTTCGTCGAGGTGGTGCTGGCGCCGTCCTACAGCGACGACGCGCTCAAGGCCTTCGCCAAGAAGGGCAATGTGCGTGTGCTGGAGATCCCGGTGCCGCCGGGCACCGACCTGGTCGCCGCGCACCCCGGCAACAACGTCAAGCGCGTCGGTTCGGGCCTGCTCATCCAGACCGCCGATACCGGCATGGTCAAGGCCGAGGATCTGAAAGTCGTTACCCAGGTGGTGCCGACGCCGCAGCAGATCGACGACCTGATCTTCGCCTGGAAAGTGGCCAAGTTTGTCAAGTCCAACGCCATCGTCTACGCGAAGAACCGCCAGACCATCGGCATCGGCGCCGGCCAGATGAGCCGCGTGTACAGCGCCAAGATCGCCGGCATCAAGGCGGCCGACGAGAAGCTGGAAGTGCGCGGCTCGGTGATGGCGTCGGACGCGTTCTTCCCGTTTCGCGACGGCATCGACGCGGCGGCCGCCGCCGGCATCAGCGCGGTGATCCAGCCGGGCGGCTCGATGCGCGACGCGGAAGTCATCGCCGCCGCCGACGAGCACGGCATGGCGATGGTGTTCACCGGCATGCGTCACTTCCGCCACTGATCGCCGCGGCGCCGTGCATCCGCTCGACCGCCCGATCTGGTCCAGCCTGTCGACGGCGCACGAAGCACTGTCGCTGGGCGACGCGCTGGCGCGGCGTTACCTTCCTGACGTGAACCTGTTCGCCTCGGCACGCGATGACAGCGACGAGGCGCTCGCCGCACTCACCGCGCTGGTCGGCCCGAGCGAGCAGGTCTACCAGCTGCAGGTGCCGGCCATCACGGTGCCGCCCGGCCTGGTCGCCGTGAAGCAGGCGTGGGGCGTGCAGATGGTGGCCGAGCAGCCGCTGGCCATGGGCGAGGACGAGAGCGGCATCGTGCCGCTGGGCGACGACGACGCAGCGGAGATGCTGGCGCTGGCCACGCTCACCCAGCCCGGCCCGTTTCTCGCCCGCACGCATCGCATGGGCCGCTTCGTAGGCATCCGCATCGACGGTCGCCTCGCGGCGATGGCCGGCGAACGCTTCCGCTTCCCCGGCTGGACCGAAGTCAGCGGCGTGTGCACGCATCCGGATTTCCGCGGCCGCGGGCTGGCGCGACGGTTGTCGCAGCACGTCGCCGCCCGCATCGCCCTGCGCGGCGATGTCGCCTTCCTGCACGCCTGGCGCGACAACACCTCGGCGATCCGGCTCTACGAGCAGCTCGGCTTCGCCTGGCGCACGGACGTGCACGTCGCCGTGCTCGCGCGCGCCTGAGCACAGCGGTGAACACACCCGCTTAAGCCGCCGCCCGCTAGCGTCGGGGCGACTTTCTGTGAGGCAGCCGACGTGCGTTATCAGCTCTTCTACTGGACCGGCATTCAGGGCCGCGGTGAATTCGTGCGCCTGGCGCTGGAAGATGCCGGCGCGGACTACGTGGATGTGGCGCGCGTGCACGGCGACGGCGCCATGCAGCCGTTCCTCGACGGCACGAAGCCGGGCGCCACGCCCTTCGCGCCACCGTTCCTCAAGGCTGGGCGGCGGGTGATCGCGCACGTGGCGAACATCCTGCACTACCTCGGCCCCCCGCTGGCGCTGGTGCCGAGCAACGAAACGCGCCGCCTTGAAGCGCTGCAGTGGCAACTGACCATCGCGGACTTCGTCACCGAGATCCACGACAGCCACCATCCGCTGGGCGGCTCGATGTACTACGAGGAGCAGCGCAGCGAAGCGGCGCGCCGGGCCGAGGCGTTCCGCCGCGATCGGCTGGGCCGTTTTCTCGGCTACTTCGAGCGCGAGCTGGCTGCGGCCGGTGGGCACCACGCGCTAGGCCGGTATTCCTACGTCGACCTGTCGCTGTTCCAGCTGATGCGCGGGCTCGAATACGCCTACCCGAAGGCGATGCGCCGGCAAGCGCGCAAGCTGCCGCATCTGCGCGCGCTGGCCGACCGAGTGGAGCAGCGCCCGAATATCGCCGCCTATCTCGCGTCACCGCGGCGGTTGGCCTTCAACACACAGGGCATCTTTCGCCACTACCCGGAGCTGGACGGCTGAAGGTTGCGCTCGCCGGGCGACGTTCCGCGGCACCCACGGCGCATTCGTACAGCCCCTGTAGGAGCCCGCTCGCGGGCGATGCCATTTGGGGCTTTGATGTGGATCAGGAGCAGAAGCATCGCCCGCGAGCGGGCTCCTACTGGGGGAGCGCTAGAACAGGGCGATCACCATGGCGCCGGCGACGATCAGGCCGCCACCCACCAGCATCGGCACGTTGGGCTTCTCGCCCAGAAACACCAGGCCCAGCACGATCACCATCGCCACGCTGAGCTTGTCGATCGGCGCCACCTTGCTTACCGGCCCCAGTTGCAGCGCGCGGTAGTAGCACAGCCAGCTCAATCCGGTGGCAATACCCGAGAGCACCAGGAACAGCCAGCTGTGCCAGGGCAGGCCGGACGGCCTGGCCCACTCCCCGCGCACGCTGAGGATCGCGGCGGTCACGCCGAGGATCACCACCGTGCGAATGAAGGTGGCCAGGTTCGAGTTGATCCCGGCCACGCCCAGCTTGCCAAACAGCGCGGTGAGCGCGGCAAAGAATGCCGAGCCCAACGCGAAGAGCAGCCAGCTGTCGCGCAGCGGCACGGTGGCGCCTTAGTGCGAACCGCTGCCGTCGTCGGCCGGCTTGTCGGCGGAAGTATCTTTCTGCGGCGGCGGGCTCTTGCCCCACTCCATGATCTTGTACATCACCGGCCGCACCGGCGGCTGCCCGGCTTCGTCGCGCAGCTTGCCCTGGTTGTCGACCATGTAGGTCTGCGGCACGCCGCTCTTCGGCGTCACCACCACCATGTAGAGGCGGCCGCTCTGTCGATATTCCTGGATGGTCTGGTCGCCTTCGCGACGCACCTGGACATCCGGAATCGCCTCGCTGGGACCCTTGTCGCCCGGCTGGCGCGGCAGCGGAATCGGCTTGCCCGGCAGGCGCGTGGGCGTCATTTCGGCGGGCGTGGGCTGGCTCGAGGTGGCACTGGGCGCCGGGGTCGCCTCGGGGGTCGGCTTGACGCCCGGATCGTTCATGCCCGGCGGTGGCAAGGCGGGCTGATCGGGCTTGGCAGGAGTGTCCTGCGCGTGCGCCTGGGCAAACAGCAGCACGGCGGCGAGGGCCAGGGGCAGGCGGGCTTTCATGGCGCACAACCTCACGCGGGGAGAGAGGTGCGCAGCATAGCAGCGCGCTGTTTGAGCGCCGGGTGAAGCGCCGCCCGACGCAGGCCGCGCGCAGGCACCCATGCGAGAATGCCGGGCATGGCCAAGCTCATCCTGATCGACGGTTCCTCCTACCTCTACCGCGCCTTCCACGCGCTGCCGCCGCTGACCAACGCGCAAGGCGAGCCCACCGGCGCGCTGTTCGGCGTGGTCAACATGCTGCGCGCCACGCTCAAGGAGCAGCCGACCTACATGGCCTTCGTCAGCGACGCGTCGGGCCCGAACTTCCGCAACGACATGTACGCCGACTACAAGGCGAACCGCCCGCCGATGCCGGACGATCTGCGCGCGCAGGTGCAGCCGATGCTCGACATCGTCGCCGCACTGGGCTTTCCGATCCTGCGCGTGGACGGGGTGGAAGCGGACGACGTGATCGGCACCCTGGCGCTCGAAGCCCAGCGCCAGGGCATCGAGGTGGAGATCTCCACCAGCGACAAGGATTTCGCCCAGCTGGTGCGCCCCGGCGTCACCCTGGTCAACACCATGACCAGCACGGTGACCGACCGCGACGGCGTGATCGCCAAGTTCGGCGTGCCGCCGGAGCAGATCATCGATTTCCTCGCCCTCACCGGCGACAGCATCGACAACGTGCCCGGCGTGGCCAAGTGCGGCCCGAAGACGGCCGCCAAGTGGCTGGCCGAATACGGCTCGCTGGACGGCCTCATCGCCAGCGCCGACAAGGTCGGCGGCAAGATCGGCGAGAACCTGCGTGAAGCCTTGCCGCAGCTGCCGCTGTCGCGCGATCTGGTCACCATTAAGACCGACGTGGCACTGGACCTGGGCGTCACCGACCTCGCGCCGCGGGCGAAGGACATCGACGCACTGCGCATGCTGTTCACCCGCTACGAGTTCAAGCAGGCGCTGAAGGAGCTGGAAGGCGCCGCAGGCGCGGGTTCGACTTCTGCGGCAGCACCTGGCCCGGTGTCGGCTGCGACGCCCGCCGCAGCGCCCGCCGAATCCCCCGACGGCGAACTGGCCGGCAAAGGCGAGTACGAGCTGATTACCACGCCGGCCCGGCTCGACGCCTGGCTGGCGAAACTCGAGCAGGCCGAGCTGATCGCCTTCGACACCGAAACCACCAGCCTGGATGCGATGCAGGCGGAGATCGTCGGCGCCTCGTTCGCGGTGGAGACCGGCCACGCCTGCTACATCCCGCTGGCGCACGACTACCCCGGCGCGCCCGCGCAGCTCGATCGCGCCGCCACGCTCGCGGCGCTCAAGCCGATTCTGGAAAACCCCGCGCGACCCAAGCTCGGCCAGCACGCCAAGTACGACATGAACGTGCTGAGCCAGTACGGCATCACCGTGCAGGGGCTCAAGCACGATTCCATGCTCGAGTCCTACGTGTGGAACGCCACCGCCACGCGCCACGACATGGACTCGCTGGCAAAGAAGTACCTCGGCTACGAGACGATCAAGTACGAGCAGGTCGCCGGCAAGGGCGCCAAGCAGATCTCCTTCTCGCAGGTGGATCTGGAGACCGCGCGCGACTACGCCGCCGAGGATGCCGACGTCACCCTGCGCCTGCACCGCGCGCTGTGGCCGAAGCTGGAAAGCGAACCGGCGCTGCGCAAGGTGTACGAAGAGATCGAGATCCCACTAGTGCCGGTGCTGGCGAAGATGGAGCAGCGCGGCGTGCTGATCGATGCCAACGTGCTGCGCCTGCAGAGCCAACAGCTGGGCAAGCGGATGCACGAGATCCAGCAGCAGGCGTACGGCGAGGCCGGGCGCGAGTTCAACCTCGATTCGCCCAAGCAGTTGCAGGCGATCCTGTTCGACGAGCTGGGCCTGGCCGCCAAGGTGAAGACACCCACCGGCCAGCCCTCCACCAACGAAGAGGCACTGGAGGCGATCGCCGACGAGCACGCGCTGCCGCGCCTCATCCTCGACTACCGCGGCCTGGCCAAGCTGCGCTCCACCTACACCGACAAGCTCTCCGGCATGGTCAATCCGCGCACCGGACGCGTGCACACCAGCTACCACCAGGGCGCGGTGGCCACCGGGCGCATCTCCTCGTCCGACCCGAACCTGCAGAACATCCCGGTGCGCACCGAGGAAGGCCGGCGCATCCGCCAGGCCTTCATCGCGCCGGAGGGCTGGCGGGTGATGGCGGCGGACTATTCGCAGATCGAGCTGCGCATCATGGCCCACCTGTCCGGTGACGAAGGCCTGCTCAAGGCGTTCCAGGAGGGCGGCGACGTACATCGGGCCACCGCGGCGGAGGTGTTCGGCCTGCCGCCGGAGGAGGTCAGCGCCAACCAGCGCCGTGCCGCCAAGGCGATCAACTTCGGCCTGATGTACGGCATGAGCGCGTTCGGCCTGGCCAAGCAGCTGGGCGTGGACCGCGGCGAAGCCAGCGACTACATGGCGCGCTACTTCTCGCGCTACCCGGGCGTGCACGCGTTCATGGAAGCCACCCGCTCGCAGGCGCATCGCGATGGCTACGTGCAGACCATCTTCGGCCGCCGCCTGTACCTGGAGAACCTCACCGCCCGCAACCAGGCGCTGCGCCAGGGCGCCGAGCGCGCCGCGGTGAACGCGCCGATGCAGGGCAGTGCGGCCGACATCATCAAGCGCGCGATGATCGCCGTGGACGGCTGGCTGGCCGGTCGCGACGACGCCCGCATGCTGATGCAGGTACACGATGAACTGGTGTTCGAAGTGCGCGCCGACGCGGTCGATGCCGTGCGCGCGGGCGTCGTCCAGCGCATGAGCGGCGCGGCCGAGCTGAAGGTGCCGCTGCTGGTGGATGTGGGCGTGGGCGCGAACTGGGACGAGGCGCACTGAGCGGCCGCAGACGACCGTCCGCGCGGTGCGACTGCGACGCCACGACAGGCGCGCGGTAGCGTCTCGCAGCCCGCGCAGTTGTTGGATTTTCGTCAAATGAATCGGCGCTAAATCTTTCCGGAAACGCGGGCAACTTTCCGCCGTCGGCGCGCTCTATATCCTCGGATGCACGCAACGGCGTCCGCGGGTTCCCTACCTCCCTGGGGAGAACCCGAACGATACGAGCCTTCCCCTGGGCCTCCGTATCGCGGTGATCCGGTCTTCCCCTGGGCCGTCTCACCACCCCCGGCCCCGAAGGTTCCCCCTAGCCTTCGGGGCTTTTTTTGTCCTGCGTTTTCGTCCCACGCTTCGGGCCCGCCATGCGCACTGGCCCTGCACCTTGCGTGCACATTCTTCCCGCCTATGATCACCCGCCCATCACAGGAGGAATATCCATGCGTGCAGGTCTCATCGTCATCGGTGTCGTGTTGCTCGCCGCCGGTATCTGGGTCACCGTCGGCAATGGCAGCTACAAGAAGACGGATACCGTCGCCAAGCTCGGTCCGGCGCAGATCACCGCCACGCACGACAAGGCGATCCCGCAGTGGGTCGGCATTGCCGGCATCGTAATCGGCGGCGTGCTGGCCGTCGGCGGCTTCCTCAGCAAGCGCTGAGTTTCACCCGACGCCCACCCTTCGACCGCCGCCTTCGGGCGGCGGTCGTCGTTGGGGCGATCCGCGCGCCGCTACAATGATGCGGATGGATGTTTCCCACCTGATCGAATCGCTCAACGACGCGCAGCGCGAAGCCGTCTGCGCCCCGCCCGGCCACTATCTCGTGCTGGCCGGCGCCGGCTCCGGCAAGACCCGCGGACTCACCCACCGCATCGGCTGGCTCACCGAAGTGGAGCGCGTGCCGCCGTGGGCGATCCTCGCCGTCACCTTCACCAACAAGGCCGCGGGCGAGATGCGCGCGCGGCTCGGCGCGCTGATCCCACAGAGCACGCAGGGCCTCACCGTGGGCACGTTCCACGGCATCGCCCACCGCCTGCTGCGCCGGCACTGGGCCGAGGCCGGCTTGCCGGAAGGCTTCCAGATTCTCGACTCGGACGACCAGCAGCGGCTGGTCAAGCGCGTGGTGGCCGGGCTGGGCCTGGACGACGCGAAGTTTCCGCCGCGCCAGGCCGCCTGGCAGATCAACAGCTGGAAGGACGAGGGCAAGCGGCCGCAGAACATCGAACACTACGACCACCCGGTCACCCGTACCTTCGTGCAGATCTACCAGGCCTACGAGGACGCTTGCCGCCGCGCCGGCCTGGTCGACTTCGCCGAACTGCTGCTGCGCGCGCACGAGCTGTGGCTCAGGAACCCGGCGGTGCTGGAGCATTACCAGCAGCGCTGGCGCCATCTGCTGATCGACGAGTTCCAGGACACCAACGCGCTGCAGTACGCCTGGATCCGGGTGCTCGCCGGCCAGGTTGGCAAGGTGTTCGCGGTGGGCGACGACGACCAGTCGATCTACGGCTGGCGCGGCGCCCAGGTGGAGAACATGCAGCAGTTCCTGCGTGACTTCCCTGGCGCGCG
>NZ_JBQCCF010000014.1:0-75012 GCF_051962475.1 Dyella sp. | reverse complement strand
AACCAAGTTGGTTCCACCCCGAAAGAGGGTGTTTTTATTTGCTATTTCTTCCCCCACCCCCCCCCCCTCCCCCCCCCCCCCCCCGGGCTCCTACAGGGAGCGTGGGGGTGGCTTGGTCAGGGGGTGCAGGCGGTGAGGGTGCAGTGGGCGGCCGGGAGTGTGGTGTCCGCCTTGCCGGTGATGTCGGTGGCCGAGGCGCCGAGTTCGAAACGGTAGCTGCCGGCCTTGCGCTGCCAGCCGCGCGCGGCCGGGTCCCAGGACGCCAGGCGCACCGGGCTGGCGGTGATCGTCACCTCGCGGCTTTGCCCCGGCGCCAGCGTCACGCGCTGCCAGCCGGCCAGGCGACGGGTGTCGGCACCGGGCGGCGTCACGTATAGCTGCGGCACGGCCACGCCGGCGCGCTTGCCGGTATTGCTGACGCGCACTGTGGCGGTCACCCGGCCGCCGCTCGTATGCAGCACCGGCGCGCCGTAGCGGAAGGTGGTGTAGCCCAGGCCGTAGCCGAACGGGAACAGCGGCTGCAGGTGCTTCTTCTGGAACCAGCGATAGCCGACGTCGGCGCCCTCGATGTTGTAGTCGATGTCCTGCTGCGGCTCGCCCTGCGGCGGGATGCCGATCGCGGCCAGCCCGGCGCCGGGAATCGTCGGGCGCGGCAACTGCGACTCGTCCTTCGGCCAGGTCAGCGGCAACCGGCCGGACGGCTCGACCTCGCCGAACAGCACGCGGGCGATCGCCTCGCCGCCGTTGGCGCCCGGATACCAGGCCTCGACGACGCCCTGCACCTGATCGAGCCACGGCATCTTCACCGGGCCGTTCGTCTCCAGCACCACGATGGTGTGCGGGTTGGCCTTGGCCACCGCGGCGATCAGCGCGTCCTGGTTGCCGGGCAGGCTCATGGTCGGCACGTCCATCGACTCGGCCACCCACTGCTCGGCGAACACCACCGCCACCTTCGACTGCGCCGCCAGCTTCGCCGCCGCGGCGATGTCCTCGCCGCTGGCGTAGGCCACCTTGCCGCCGTTGCGGCGGCCGATCGCCTGCATCGGCGAGGAGCGCTGGTACATCTTCGGGCCCGGCCAAGTGGTCGGCTCGATGCCGGTAACCGGGCTGCCGCCGCGCGGCTTCACCGCGGAGGAACCACCGCCGGTGGTGACACCCACGTCGGCGTGGCTACCGATGACGGCCACTGCGCCGACGCTCCTGCCCAGCGGCAACGCGTTCGACTCATTGCGCAGCAGCACCATGCCGGCCTCGGCCGCGCGCTGCGACACCTTGGCGTCGGCGGCGTAGTCGATCGGCGCCTCCTTGGCCGGATGCTCGAACGCACCCACCGCGAAGAACGCGCGCACGATGCGATGAACCATGTCGTCGATGCGCGATTGCGGCACCTCGCCCTTGGCCACCGCCTCGCGCAGCGGCTTGTCGAAGTACACCTCCTTGTCGAAGCGCTCGCCAGCGGACTGCTGATCCAGCCCGGCCATCGCCGCCTTGGCCGCGCTATGCACCGCGCCCCAGTCGGACATCACGAAGCCCGGGTACTTCCAGTCGCGCTTGAGCACCTGGTTGAGCAGCCAGTCGTCCTCGCAGGCGTAGACGCTGTTGACGCGGTTGTACGAGCACATCACCGAGCCGGGCTGGCCGTCGGCGATGGCGATTTCAAACGCGAGCAGATCCGACTCGCGCGCGGCGGTGTGGTCGATGTTGGCGCTGAGCGTGTTGCGCGCCGTCTCCAGATCGTTCATCGCGTAGTGCTTCACGGTGGACACCACGTGCTGGCTCTGGATGCCGGCGATCGCCGCGCCGACGACGGTGCCGGCCAGCAGCGGATCCTCGCCGGCGTATTCGAAGTTGCGGCCGTTGCGCGGGTCGCGCGCCAGGTCGACGCCGCCGGCCAGCAGCACGCTGAAGCCCATGCGGTGTGCCTGGCGCCCAATCATCGCGCCGCCGTCGTGGGCCAGTTGCGGATCGAAGCTGGCGGCGGCGGCGAGGCCGGCCGGCAAGGCGGTATCGCCATCGCCGAACGCGGCCGGGCGCGCCACGCCTTGCCCGGCGTCGGTTTCGTGGATTGCCGGCAGGTCCAGTCGCGGGATCGCCGGGATGTAACCCGCTGCATCCTTCGAGCCGGCCGGCTTGGGCTGGCCGTTGAATATGGCGCCGTACTCGGCGCGGATCAGCCGGAACTTCTCGTCCTGGGTCATCGCCTTCACCAGCGCGTCGGCGCGCTGATCGGGCGAGAGCGCGGTGTTCATCCACGGCCGGGCCGGCGCCGCCGGCGCGGACACCGCCAGCGACGTGCCCGCGGAAATCGCCATGGCGCAGGCGAGGCTGGCGGTGAGCAAGGTGCGTTGCAGCGGGCGACGTGGCGACATGTTGAATCTCCTTTCGATGCGATGCGGCGCGCGGGGCGGCGCCGGGGGCGGGCACCGGCCAGCATGTGCAAGCCGGGCCGCCGGCACAAGTCGCAAGGCGACAAGGCGTGCGCGCGGGCACGCCCGCGCTTGCGGCGTTGCGCGCCAGGCCCTATATCCATGCGGTGACACCGACCGATCCCGCCCCCGCGTCGAGGCCGGACATGGACACCCCGCTCGCCGACTTCCATCCCGCCGTAGCCACGTGGTTTCGCGGCCGCTTCGATGCACCCACCGCGGCGCAGGCGCGGGCATGGCCGGCGATCCGCGCGGGCGAACCAACCCTGGTGGCCGCACCCACCGGTTCGGGCAAGACGCTCACCGCGTTCCTCGCCGCCATCGATGCGCTGGTGCGCGAGGGCGTGGCCAACGGCGGCGTGCTGCCGGACGAGACGCGGGTGGTCTACGTGTCGCCGCTCAAGGCGCTGTCCAACGACATCCACATCAACCTGGAGGAGCCGCTGGAAGGCATCCGCGCCGAGCTGGAAAAGCTCGACCTGCCCGACGTGGCGATCCGCACCGCCGTGCGCACCGGCGACACGCCGCAGGCCGAGCGCGCGTGGATGCGCAAGACGCCGCCGCATATTCTGGTGACCACGCCCGAGTCGCTGTACATCCTGCTCGGCTCCGCATCCGGCCGCGCCATGCTGGGCACGGCGCGCACGGTGATCGTCGATGAGATCCACGCCGTGGCCGCGAGCAAGCGCGGTTCGCACCTGGCGCTGTCGCTGGAGCGGCTGGACGCGGTGTGCCAGCGGCGCTTGCTGCGCATCGGGCTGTCGGCCACGCAGAAGCCGATCGAGGCGGTGGCGCGGTTCCTGGTGGGCGCGCCCGCTCAGGAAGGAAAGGACACCCACTGCACCATCATCGACGTCGGCCATCAGCGCCCGCGCGACCTCGGCCTCAGCGTGCCGCCGGTGCCGCTGGAAGCGGTGATGTCCAACGACGGCTGGGAGCTGATCTACAACCAGCTCGCCACCCTGATCGACAGCCATCGCACCACGCTGGTGTTCGTCAACACGCGGCGGATGGCCGAGCGGGTCACGCGGCACCTGTCCGAGCGGCTGGGCAAGGCGCATGTCGCTGCCCATCACGGCAGCCTGGCCAAGGAGCAGCGGCTGGATGCCGAGCAGCGGCTCAAGCGCGGCGAGCTCTCTGCGCTGGTCGCCACCGCCTCGCTGGAGTTAGGGATAGACATCGGCGATGTGGACCTGGTCTGCCAGATCGGCTCGCCGCGCTCCATCGCCGCCTTCCTGCAGCGCGCCGGCCGCTCCGGCCACGCCGTGATCGGCACGCCGAAAGCACGGCTGTTTCCCACCACCCGCGACGAGCTGGTGGAATGCACCGCGCTGCTCGACTGCGTGCGCCGCGGTGAGCTGGACACGCTGACGATTCCGCCGCAGCCGCTGGACGTGCTGGCGCAGCAGATCGTGGCCGAAGTCGCCTGCCGCGAATGGGACGAAGACGGCCTGTACGCGCTGGTGCGCGGCGCCGACCCGTACCGCGATCTGGCGCGCGCCGATTTCGACGCCGTGGTGCGCATGCTGGTGGAGGGCTACAGCACCCGCCGCGGGCCGCGCGAGGGCTACCTGCACCACGACGCCGTACACGGCCAGCTGCGCGCCCGCCGCGGCGCGCGCCTTACCTCGCTCACTTCCGGCGGCGCCATTCCCGACACCGCCGACTATGCGGTGGTGCTGGAACCACAAGGCACGGTGATCGGCTCGGTGCACGAGGATTTCGCCGTCGAGAGCCTGGCCGGCGACATCTTCCAGCTCGGCAACACCAGCTACCGCATCCAGCGCGTGGAAGCCGGCCGCCTGCGCGTAGAAGACGCCCACGGCGTGCCGCCAAGCATCCCGTTCTGGCTCGGCGAAGCGCCGGGGCGCAGCGATGCGCTGTCGTTCGGCGTGTCGCGCTTGCGCAAAGAAATCGACCCCCTGCTTTAACCCCTCTCCCCCCGGGAGAGGGGCCGGGGTGAGGGTACGCCCGAAGCGCGCGCCACCCCCGAACCCTCACCCCCAGCCCCTCTCCCGGCGGGAGAGGGGAGCAAAACAGCGCGCGCCATAAGATGGTTGCGCAACGTGCTCGGCCTCACCGAATCCGCCGCCCAGCAACTCACTGACTACCTCGCCGCCGCCAAGGCCGCACTCGGCGTGCTGCCCACCCAGTCCACCATCGTCTTCGAGCGCTTCTTCGACGAATCCGGCGGCACCCAGCTGGTGATCCACTCGCCGTTCGGCAGCCACATCAACCGCGCCTGGGGGCTGGCACTGCGCAAGCGCTTCTGCCGCCAGTTCAACTTCGAGCTGCAGGCTGCGGCCACCGAGGACGCGATCGTGCTGTCGCTGTCCACCAGCCACAGCTTTCCGCTGGAAGAGGTCGCCCGCTACCTGCACTCGTCCAGCGCCGACCACGTGCTCACCCAGGCCCTGCTCGACGCGCCGCTGTTCGGCGCGCGCTGGCGCTGGAACGCCGTCACCGCGCTGGCGCTGCCGCGCTTCCGCGGTGGCAAGAAAACGCCGCCACAATTGCAGCGCATGAAAAGCGAGGACCTGCTCGCCACCGTGTTCCCCGATCAGGTCGCCTGCCTGGAGAACATCGTCGGCGAGCGCGAGATTCCCGACCACCCGCTGGTGGCCCAGACGCTGCACGACTGTCTGCGCGAGGCGATGGACCTGACCGGCCTGCTCGCCGTGCTGCGCGCGCTGGAAAGCGGCGCGATCCGCGTGGTCGCCCGCGACCTCACCGGCCCCAGCCCGCTGGCCAGCGAAGTACTCACCGCCGCGCCCTACGCCTTCCTCGACGACGCGCCACTGGAAGAGCGCCGCACCCAGGCCGCCGGCCGCTGGAACCCCACCGACAACGCCACCGACCTGGGCACGCTCGACCCCGCCGCCATCGCCGCCGTGCGCGACGAAGCGTGGCCGCAGGTGCGCAGCGCCGACGAAATGCACGAAGCCCTCGACGCCCTCGGCGGCCTCAGCGCCACCGAAGTGGCCGCACACGGCTGGTTCCCCTGGATCGATGCGCTGGAGGCCAACGGCCGCGCCACCCGCCTCATTCCCACTGTGCCGACACCCTCTCCCGCCGCGGCTTCTGCCCCCTCTCCCCCCTCGGAGGGAGAGGGTCGGGGTGAGGTGGCCGCTCTTGCCCCCATCCACGTCACCACCGAAAAACTCCCCCTCTGGCTCGCCCTCCACCCGCAAGCCAGCGTCGAGCCCGCCGTCACCGTCCCCACCCCCTTCGCCAAACCCTGGACCCGTGACGACGCCCTGCGCGAACTCGTCCGCGGCCGCCTGCTCGGCACCGGCCCGGTGACGGTCGCCACGCTCGCCGCCGCCCTGGCAGTGACGCCGCAGGACATCGAGCAAGCCCTGCTGCGCCTGCAGACCGAGGGCTACGTGATCCAGGGTCGCTTCACCCCGCAGGCCCAGGCCGCCGACACCCCGATGGAATGGTGCGAACGCCACCTGCTGGTGCGCATCCACCGCTACACGCTGGGCCGTCTGCGCCGCGAGATCGAGCCGGTGAGCCGGCGCGACCTGATGCGCTTCCTCATCGACTGGCAGCACCTCGCGCCCGGCACCCGCCGCCGCGGGCCGGATGCACTCACCGCCACGCTGGCCCAGCTGGAAGGCTTCGAAGCGGCCGCCGGCGCGTGGGAAACCGAACTGCTGCCCGCGCGCATCGAGGATTACTCCAGCACGTGGCTGGACGAGCTGTGCCGCGCCGGCCGCATCGGCTGGAGCCGGCTGCGCGCGGCCAGCGGAGGCGGCAACGGCCCGGTGCGCAGCACGCCCATCGTGCTGCTGCCGCGCCGGCAACTGGCCGTCTGGACGGCCGTGGCCGAACGCGACGCCACCGAGCCGCCGGCACTCTCTTCCCGCGCGCAGGCCGTGGCCGACGCCCTGCGCGACGAAGGCGCGCTGTTCTTCGACGAGCTGATGACCAGCGCCCGCCTGCTGCGCACCGAACTGGAAGACGCACTGGGCGAGCTCGTCGCCGCCGGCCGCGTCACCGCCGACAGCTTCGCCGGCCTGCGCGCCCTGTTGATGCCCGCCGCCAAACGCGACAGCGGCCGCCACCGCCGCCTGCGCCGGCACACCTTCGGCGGCATCGAGGACGCTGGCCGCTGGTCGCTGGTGCGCGCCGGCGCCTCGCGCGACGACGACGCCCAGCGCCGCGAACAGGTCGAACACGTCGCCCGCACCCTGCTGCAGCGCTACGGCGTGGTGTTCTGGAAACTGCTAGAGCGCGAAGCCAGTTGGCTACCAACCTGGCGCGAGCTGCGCCAGGTCTACCAGCGGCTGGAAGCCCGCGGCGAAATCCGCGGCGGCCGCTTTGTCGAAGGCCTGGTCGGTGAACAGTTCGCCCTGCCCGAAGCCATCCCCGCCCTGCGCGCGGTACAGAGGCGCCCGCTCGACAGCCAGCACGTCATCGTCCACGGCTGCGACCCACTCAACCTGGTCGGCACCACGCTCGCCGGTGACCGCCTGCCCGCCATCGCCAGCACCCGCATCCTGTTCGAAGACGGCATCGCCGTCGCCGCCAGCGTCGCCGGCAAGCTGCAGTGGTTGGTGAAAGCGGATGCAGGGCAGCAGCAGGGCTGGCGCGCGGCGCTCAGCATCAAAGGCCCGGCCAGCCGCGCGTGGCGCGGAGAGAGCAACCCGCACCATCCGGACGCGCAACAGGCCTGACGCCGGCTTTCGCTCTCCGGTGGGCGCCAAGCTCGCAAGCCGGTGTCAATCGTCCACGGGCGGGACACACCGCCAGGTGCAGGCTCCTGCCACCCACCCAGGCCGCCCCATGAAACTCTCGCCCCGCTCCCGCCGCATCGCCCTGATCGCCTTCATCGTCGCGCTGCTGGTCATGCTCGCGGTGGGGTTCTATCTCGCCGCCACGCATCAGGAAGCTAGGCCCGATAACGCGCCGGCCGCATCCGCGTCGCAACCGGCCCGCTAACTTCGGGGGGCGTTCAACAAGGGCACGTTGACCCAGGCTTTTCCGCACACAGGATCAGTGTCCGGCGGCCTTCCACTTGGCAAACCGCTTGGCCAAGGGAGGAACTCGCGGCTGAGCCTTGGGAAGTGAACCGGACCCCGTGTCGGAGCCAGGATCAAAGAAATCACGCCCAGGGAAATGGACTCCATGCTGCGACGTCTGGCGATAGTGGCCGTGCTTCTGGTCATCTTGCTCGCGGTTGCGCTTCGCGCGCACCACGACGTGAGGACGTCTCCTACACCAACCCATCGCGCGATACCACAGTCCAACGGCGACCAAGTAGTCAGCGTGCCGCCCGCTTTGCCGCCGCCATGGGCACCGCTGCAAGCCAGCGAACCAACCCTGTGGAAGCTCGCTTCTGCGGGTGATCGCCCCGCGGCCGAGCGGCTCTTCGTCGAGACCCTGCAGTGCCTCAAGGCACGTCGGGCAAACGACTTCTTCAAAGGCAAGACGTACGAAACCTGGGCCGCCGGCAACCAGGCATATCTGCAGGCGATGGACAGCGCCAAGCGCGAGCGCACCATGGAAGGGGTCAAGGCGAATATCGCGCTGGGCAACGCTTACGAGCGGCTCTGTGGGAATACCGATGCCATCCTTGCCGATGGGCGCTTCTATCCGATCGCGCTCGCGGCCGCCCGACTCGGCGATGACGATGCCACCGCCTGCATCCTGTCCGGCTTCTACGATCCGCCGAAGATGACACCGAGTCAGGCGGCCGCTTTCGACAGCGAGGCGATGGAGCTCGGGCGGCGCGCGCTGGCGCGCGGCCACTGGAACACCGTGCTGGCATTGGAGACTGTGTATGCCGCCATGGGCGTCGAAGGCCAGACCGGTCCGGTGTCGCACGTGAACCCCGCGGACTACTTGAGGGTTCTGAACCTGCAGTGGCGTGGGACCCCTCGCGGCACGCCGGAGTCGTCCGCGCTTGCAAAGCAGATCGAAGCAGTCGAAGCCGAGGTCACACCCGCCCAGAAGTTTGCTGCCGAACGCTGGGCGGACGAGATCTATGCCAAGTCATTCTCTGCCAGCGGACCGGTGACCAACGCAGATACAGGCGGGTGCGACTGGTAGGGAGTAAGTGAACCTGACCCCGATCTTGGCCAATGCCAGCAACGGGGTCAGGTTCACTTACACACCATGAGTGAGCGAGCCTGACCCCAATTGCAATTGCATGCCAGAGCGGAGCTTCTGTATGCCGACGTAAGCCGCAGCGCAGGCAGTACGCCTACCTGCACGGCATCATAGCGATGGCACCGCCAGGTCGCTGGTGTAGGTGCGGGCCAGGGCGATCACGCGGGCGGTGAAGTCGTCGTAGCCGTTGGGCCACACGGTACTGCCGTCGTAGGCACCTTCCTCGATCTGCCGTACGGCGACGATGTGCGCCTTGGGCACCACCACGATGTACTGGCCGAGATAGCCGTTGGCCTCGTAGGCCACGATCGGGCCGGAGCGGTCCTCGATGAGGTCGTCCATGCCGAGGCCGTGCGCCTTGATGTCCCTGGCCAGAGTGGGCAGCTCCGCACCCAGCGCCTGCGTGAGCGCCGGCCGCAGCTCGCTGGGCTGGGTGAAGGTGCGCGGCACCAGCGGGCGCAGTTGCTCCAGCCCGACCCGATCGATGCCTTGCTGCTCCATCGCTTCGATCGCCTTGGCACTGACACCCATCTTGCGGTCGGCGCCGCGGCGCCACCAGAGCAGGCCGTAGCTGGGCGTGAAGGGCTGGCTCTGACCGACCATGGCGTGGATGTACGCCGGGTCGATCAGCTGCTTGCCATGCCAGCGGCCGTCGGCCAGCACCAGCTCGCCGAGCTTCGCCGCATCGGCGGCGGTGGCCTTCCAGCCGGCCATGGCGTAGGGGTGACCGGCATGGTCGAAGCCGCCGTCCGTGTTCCAGGCCGGTCCGGGGATGCCCATCGGCTGCAGGATCATGCGCTCGATGTAGTGATCCATACGCATGCCGGAGGCTTGCTCGACGACACCGGCCAGCAGGTTCATCGCCTTGTTGTTGTAGCTGAAGCGGGTGCCGGGCGGGCTGCTCAGCTCCGCCGCCAGCGCGAGCTTGAAACCATCCGGCGCGGGATAGATCTCCACGGTGGTGTTGGGCACGTTCTGCAGGCCGGAGGTGTGGTCGAGCAGCATCCGCACCGTGATCTTCGCCTTCTGCCCCTGCTTCCACTCGGGATAGAAATCGCTGACCGGCTCGTCGATCGACTTGATCTTGCCTTCGGTAACCAGCCGCCCAACGGCGAGGCCCACCAGCGACTTGGTCGCCGACATCATCTCGATCGCGTGCGGCGTCTCACCGGGCCTGGTGTAGGAAGCGAGCACCTTGCCATCGTGCAGCACCAGCATCGTGTCGCTGTGCGACGCCTTGGCGCCCTCGATCAGCGCGTCCAACGCCGCATCGGACGCACGGTCGGCGTGCGCCGTGGAGACCATCAGCAGGCTGGCGAGCAAGGGGAGTAACCATCGGGATGTGCGCATTCGTTTCATTCCTTTTCACGAGGCTCGTTTCACGGGTTGGCTCTCACGGGGCCAGAACTTGGCGGCCTGGCTGCTCGCTTCGACTGGCTCCGCGGCGCAAAGCCGGAAAGCCGCGGCGCGAAAAGGGCGGCTGCGAGGAGGCCTCAAATGTAACGAGCACTATGAGCGGTTCCGGAAGTGACAGTTGGCCTATCCAGACGCAAGCCATGCAGTGAGAGCTAGCGGGGTTCTCGTTTCGCCGCTTGGGTCATCGAGCACTCGGATGCCCTTCGCGGTGTCGCCGAAGGGCCGCGCGAGCAGGCAACGTTCACTACTTCGCGTGCGGAAGTGAACCCGCTCCCATCTGTTTTCGCTTGTTTGATGACCACTGGCGAGCTAGCTCGCCGACTGCTCTCAGATCATTCGATGAGTGACGCGCACATGGGCATCGGTGATATGAAACCCGTGCTCAGCGATGTCGTCGATGCATTCCCTTGAGTCGATCCCTGGCATGGCTCGTTCGCGGTCAAGCTCCGCCGACTTTAGGTAGGCCCATGATGCGAACTGTTCCGGCAGATTCGTGCCCCCTTCGTCCTGGGTGACACCGAATACCCGGCCCGGACCGCGGAAAATATGTACCAGCATCTCGTCTTCCTCTAACGGTGGGGGATGGGCTCAGTACCCGGGAATGGGTACACGGTGGACACTCGTCACATGCCTTACCGGCTCGACTCGCTCGCCAGCGCTACGCGGCATCCGCCGCCTGCACGGCCGCATTCGGCGCGCCTGGTTCCGGCATGTTCTGCCGGTTCACCGCAGGGCGCAGCAACATGTAGAACGCCGCGATGTGCGTGATCATAAGCAGCGGCACATAGACGACAGGAATCACATAGGCCGCACCCAGTTCGCCGGCCACTGCGGGAAGGGCGGCTCGCACTGCATGCGCATAGTCGAGCAGCAGGTCGGCCATGCCCACCACGTTGAATGCGACCACGGCAAACCAGTAGATCGGCCGCACCCTCAGCGACAACAGCGCGAGCATGGCGAGCACACCGGTGGCCAGGTCGGCATACGCGGCGAACGGGGCGAAGCTGGTCGGTAGCTGCGCCCCGACCACGCCAGGAACCACGAATACGAGACCGAAGAAGCGAAAACTGTGCAGGGTGGCGATGATGCGATGAGCGTCGACGCGTGGCATGGATCGCAGCCACGGCCACACGTAGGCCCGGAAGCAGAGCCCCCACGCGAGGTAACCCAGGACGAGCTGCAAGGTGAAAATGTGGTCGGTCGACATGGGCTTTTCCTTCGCTTGGGATTGCGCGGCAGCTCCACGCATCGGCACGTGCCTTTCCGTGCAGTGCCAGCAGGTGGGTGCTGATGCCTCGACTGCATCGGTACCGGATAGTACCAATGATGAACATGCTACGGTACCGCTTGGTACCAGCGCAAGAGGCCCGTCGTGAACGATCAATCAGAACTGCCATCCGGTGCACGGTCGATGCGCGAACGCATCCTGCAGGCCGCCATGGATACCTTCATCGAACTGGGTTACGCGGATGCAAGCACCTTGAAGATCGCCACGCGGGCGCAGGTGTCCAAGCGCGAGCTGTATGCCCTGTTCGGCACCAAGCAGTCGATGCTTGCGGCGTGTATTGCCGATCGCGTGGGGCGCATGCGATTGCCGACCAGGCTGGCGGCGCCAAGCGAGCGAAACGAACTGGCGTCGATGCTCGCCAAGCTCGGCGCTGCCGTATTGCGCGAGGTGACCCAACCCGGGGTCGTCGCGGTCTTCCGGCTCGCCATCATGGAAGCCCACCGCGCACCCGAAGTGGCTGCAACGCTCGCGTCGGCTCGCCAATCGGTACGGGACGTCGTGAGGCAGATTGCAGAACAGGCCCGCGCATCCGGGCTGATCGACAAGCGTGCGCCGGGCGACATGGGCGGCCGCTTTCTGGCCCTGCTCTGGGACGACCTGATGTTGAGCATCCTGCTTCGCCAGCGCGAAGCACCGGCAACGACAGAAATCAATCGCCGCGCCAAACGGGCCGCCGAAGAGTTTCTTCGCCTGTATGCGCCGCAGTAGCTTTCGATCTGAAGCAGGGGTCAGCGTGCACTTTCGGGACGAAGCAAGCACCTCTGAGCAGTCAGCCGCTACTAGTCCATCTCCTGTGTGCCCGCTCAAGTTGCACGTTGTCGTGGAACGGAAGCGCTTTCGATGCCCACACCAGGAATGCCGACACGGCGTCGATCTGTCGCGGGGAGCAGCGGTTACGGAAGTTCAGATGCTCCAGGCCCGGGTGCTGGCATCGACCGTACTCGGCGAGGCGTAGACCGTGAAGTCGGAGACCAGTGCAGGGTCGGCGAGATGTTTGATGCACCAGAGCATGTAGAGCGGAACGACGCAGAGCAGGTCCACCGGCGCGGGCAGCTCCATGACATCCGGGCTGGCTCGTATGAAAGCATCATCCATCGCCGAAACATCCGCTTCGGGGAAGGTTTCGGTCAGGCGATCAGCGATGCCCACGGCCATTCCTCCGACTCCTGCGCTGTGTCTGACGTGCTTAAACGATCCGAAAGCCACAGGACAGCACTGGCCCCACTCGGGTCCGTTGCTGACGCCATCGCGGGAACAACGCGCAGACAGCGCGCTTCGCTCTGTGGATCGAGCTGCAGGTTTTCCAGCGCGCAGAAAGCAATCGAGGAACCGGCCTGCGGGTGATCGAGCAGCGGCATCAATTGCTCGGTCTGTGCCGGGTCGTTAAATGCTTTCAACATGGCCGATCGCAGCTTGTCGGCGATGCGGTTGGCTCGTTTCACCGATTCCGAAGTCGTCGGAAACAAGGGTCACGTTCGACTTTCACGAATTCCCGCATCAATCCAGGCAGACGGGGTGGAGCTCAGTTACGAAGCGCGAGGAAATGAGCCTGATCTTTCCTCAGCCCCGACCTCCGGGTACACGCACACCCCCAGCCGCTGACTCTTCGCCCGGTACATCGCCGCATCAGCGGCTCGCAGGTAGTCGTCAGTGGTGGCGAAGCCAGCTTGGCTGACGACCACGCCGATACTGGCGGGGCAGTTCACTTCATGCGCGCCGATCGGATACGGCGCGGCGAGCGCAGCGGCGATCTGCCGGGCGCGGTCGGTGGCGCCGACGGGATCGACCGACTCCAGCAGCACGTTGAACTCGTCGCCGCTCATGCGGGCGACCAGGTCGATGGCGCGCACGCAGGTTTCCAGCCGGCGGGCCACCTGTTGCAGCAGCAGGTCGCCGACGTGGTGGCCGAGGGTGTCGTTGACGGCCTTGAACCCGTCCAGATCCAACAGCAGCACGGCGAAGCGGGTGGAGTTGGGGTCGGCCGGGGCGTTACCGCGCTTGGCGACGGCGTCCTGGTGCACGGCGATGGCGTGTTCGAGGCGGTCGCGGAACAGCGGCCGGCCGGGCAGGTTGGTGAGGGCGTCGTAGGAGCTGCCGCGCTCGGCCAGGTCGCTGAGCGAGCCGGCCATGCGCACAGGATTGCCGTCTTCGAACTGGGCCACGCCGCGCCAGTTGAGCCACACCAGGCGCCCCGCGCCGTGGCGCGCGCGGAAATCCACCGAGAAGTTGGGACGCTGGCCGGAGAGGTGCCGGCGGTACGCGGCCTGTACGCGCTCGCGATCGTCGGGGTCGATGAGCTGTTGCAGGTAATTCCACCCGTGCGGATGCAGGGTGTCGCCCTGGTCGAGCCCGACGATTTCGTTGAAGCGCTCGGACACGTGCAGCTCGTCGGTCTGCAGGTTCCAGTCCCAGATGCCGTCGTTGGAGCCGCGGGTGGCGAGCGCGTAGCGGTGGTGCGACTGCAGTAGTTCCAGCTCGGTGTGCTTCTGCCGGGTGACGTCGATCATCAGGCCGATCATGCGGTTGGGCCGGCCCGGCTCCACGTCGACGCGGCACAGGTCGCGCACCCACACCACGCGGCCCGACTTGGCGATCAGCCGGTAGCTCATCTCGTACGCGTAGCTGTGGGTGGCGTGATAGGCGGCCTCGTCGATGACCAGCGCGTCGGGCAGGTCATCCGGGTGCACATGGGCCCGCCAGAAACCCGGGTCGGCACGCCACTCCTCCACCGCGTAGCCGAACAGGCGTTCCACCTGCGGGCTGAGGAAGGTGTTGCCCACGCCCAGCTCCGCCTCCCAGACCACGCCGTCGATGCGCTCCAGCAGCCGCAGGAAGCGCTGGCGATCGTCCATCAGCACCTGCTCGCCGATCTCGGTGAGCTCGATCAGCACGCCCTGGCGGCTGATCACGCGCTCTTCGGCATCCGTGGTGGGACTGAGCTGCAGGCGCATCCAGCGGTAATCGGCGTCGGCCCGCCGCAGCCGGAACACCGGCATGCCGGCGCGCAGCGCGGCCGTGTCGTCGGGGTGCACGAAATCGAGCAGGGAGCAGCCGAGCGCCGCGTCCACCGGGTGGCCGGTGAGGCTGTGCCAGGCGGGGTTGAGGTAGGTGATGGTCCACGCCGCGTCGGTCTGCACCACTGCTTCGGGGAGCAGGTGCAGCAATTGGTCGGGCGGCGTGGGCGAGGACGGCATGGGTAGACCATGCTCACCGAAGCATCGTCTTTCCGTCCAGAGGACGGGTTCAGATTCACTTCGACGAGCGAGATTCAGGGCTGGGGAGGGCCCGCGGGGTGGTAGACGACGCCCCGGCCAACGTGGTCCGGGAATGCGCCCGTGCCGTCGTCGTGCCCATGGGGCATGGCGGCGGGATGCAGCACTTAGCCTGGGTCAGCGGCTACCTCGGCCAGAACTTGAGCTTGCGGCGTCAGGTACAGCGGCTCCGGCCGGTGTGACGATCAAGGCGTCAAAGGCGCGGTTTGCGCGCACCGCGTTTTTTTGTGGCGACGGACCCAGACACCGGAGCGCCCGCAACCAGCTGCTCCAGCCATGCCAGTTCGTCCACGTAGGCGAGGAACGCGCGCAGGTAGCCGGGCGAGGTGTCGCGCATCAGCGCGATGGCGCGGCTGGCCAGCGCGGCGGAGTTGAGCGGGCCGGCGTCGGTGGGGGTGTGGGCGACGGTTTGCTGGAGCTGGCTGTCGGCGCGCAGGGTGGACCAGAGCTGGCGGAAGTCGGCGAGCGCGGGGAGTTCCGGGTAGGCGGTGCGGTCGGTGGGCGCGCCGTGGGCGAGCTGGTCGGCGAGTTGGCGCAGGGGGCCGGGTGGATGCGCTTGCGATTGGGCATACGGCGCTTCGTGAAGCGCATCGGCATCGAGGGCATGCAGAGCGGCCAGGCGGGCATCGAGCATGCGGCGCGCTTCGCCATCGAGCGTGGCGGCGCGCTGCTGCAGCGACGCGATCAGCTGCGCGCGGATGGCCGAGGCGGTGTCAGGGCGCATGGCCGGGGGCGGCGGTGGTCGGCGCCGTGTTGGCGGCGGAGGAGCGCGGGATGGGGGCGATTTCCACGCGGCGGTTTTTCGCGCGGCCCGCCTCGTCGCCGTTGGCGCTGACCGGCTGCTGTGCACCGAACGCAGCGGCGAACACCGCGTTGGCGGGCACGCCAGCGGCGATCAGCGCACGGGTGACGGTGAGCGCGCGCTGGGCGGAGAGCTCCCAGTTGTCGGCGAAGCGGCGGTTGCCGCCGTGCACGGGCTGGTCGTCGGTGAAGCCGCTGACCATCAGCAGCTCGTCGCGCGATTGCAGGTACTGCGCCAGCGGCACGGCGAGGCTCTGGATCAGCTGCTGGCCGTCCGGCTGCAGCTGGTCGGAGTTGAGCGCGAACAGCAGGTTGCCGCGGATGCCGATGCGGCCGTTGACCAGGGTGACGCGGCCCTGTGCGAGCGGCGTGGCGAGGGCTTTCTCCAGCGTCGTGCGGCGCTGCAGTTCGGCCTGGCGCTGCTTTTCGGCCAGCTGCAGCTTGTGCGAGAGCTGCAGCTGCACGCCGATGACGCCGACCAGGATCAGCACGAAGGCGCCGAGCAGCACCGACATCAGGTCGCCGAAGGCCCAGATGGGGGCGGTGGATTCGGGGGTGAGGTCGACGTCGTCGGTCATAGGGTGGTGGTGTGGGCAAGGGGCACGGATCGGCTCGCCGCCCCGCGGCGCTGTAGGAGCCCGCTTGCGGGCGATGCATTTTTTTCCGAACTGGCGCGAAGAGCATCGCCCGCGAGCGGGCTCCTACGAGGGCGCGCGGTGAGTTCTCGTCGAGCTTGCTGCAGGACGCTCATGCCTTGGCCACCTTGCCCGGCGTGCGGCGGCCGGCGAGTTGCTGCATGTCGGTGAGGATCTGCTGCTGCGAGAGCACGCTGAGCTCCACCACTTCCTTGGCCTGCGCCACGTAGTAGGCGAGCTGTTCGTCGCTGCGGGCGAGCGAAGCATCGAGCGCGGTGGCGATCTGCTGCAGGCGCTCCATCAGGGCGTCGTTGGTCTGCGCGAACTGCGCCACACCGGCACCGAAGGCATCGCCGAGGCTGGCCACTTCGGTGGCGCTGGCGGTGAGCTGGGCGGCGGCGGTGTCGAGCTTGGCGGTTTCGCTGTCGATCTGTTCGGCGAAGCGGCTGCCGACGCGGTCGAGCAGCTCGGCCGACGTGCTGACGAGCGCGTCGACGGCGCTGCGCTGCTCGGTGGAGGCGTGGTTGACCGCGTCGAGCAGGGTTTCCAGCGTGGCCAGGAGGCGGCTGCGTTCCTCCAGCATGGCGGTGTCGCGCACCATCGAGTCGGACAATTTCTGGCGCAGCTCGCCGACCACTTCGGCGGCCACGCGCGGCGCTTCGGAGGCGGCTTCGACCAGGCGGGCAATCTCGGCGAGGGTGGCGCGGGCGTGTTCCTGCGTCTGCGCGGCAATGTTGCCCGCGGTTTGCTCCAGCGTGTCGCAGATCGCCTGCTGGCGGCTGGCGGTGGCTTCGCCCGCGGCTTGCCACTGCGCGCCGAGTTCGGCGGTGAGAGCGTCGAGCTTGTGCGCCCAGGCGGCGAGGCGCTCCTCGTCGCGCGCGGCCAGTGCCGACTGCAGTTCCGCGTGCGAGCGGTTGACTGCCTGCACCAGCACCGTGGCGTGCTGCTCGAAGGTTTCGCCGGCGGCGGCCAGCGCGTGCTGGTTGCGGCTGGCGAGTTCGGCGTGGGTGACGTCCTGTTTGGCCAGCGCGGTGCTCCACGCGGAGGCGGTGCGTTCGGCGCTGGCATCGAGGCGTTCGGTGACGCCATTGAGCAGCGCGGAGGAGCGCTGCTCGAAGGTTTCGGCGAAGCGGGCGAGCGCGTCGCCCAGCGCCTGCGCGTGGGCGGCGTTGGTTTCGCGGTGTTGAGTGAGCGCATCGGCCCAGATGTCGGTGACGGTGCGCGCGGTGCTGTCGAAGCCGCTGGCGAGGCCGTCGAGCTGGCGCTGCACGGCGTCGCTCACGCTGGTCTGGATCGCCGTCGATTCGCGCGAGAGGCTGGCCAGGGTGGATTCCACCACCGGCTGCAGCACTTGGCTGGCGGTGCGCGCGCTGTCGGCCATGCTGTCTTTCAGCGACTGCTGCACCGACTCGGCCAGACGCGTGTAGGCCGCCTCGGTGTGGCGGTGGAACGCCTGCTGCTCGGCCTGCTGGCGCTCGTGTGCGGCGGCGCTGTGCTGCTCCAGCGTGGCGGCCATCGCCTGCAGCCGATCGACCAGCGCGGGCATCGCGGCGGCCTGTTGCTGCAGCAGGCGGAAGCTCTCCTCGCGGCGGTGCGCCTGCGAGTGGATGCGCAGCGTGGTGGCGATCTTTGCGTCCAGCGCCAGCACCGCCTGCAGCCGGTCGCGGCGCACCAGCGCGGAGAGCAGGCCGAGCATTGCCGAACTGGCGACGCCGGCGATGGAGGTGCCGAAAGCGAAGCCCAGGCCGTTGATCGGCGCGGCCAGCGAACCGCGGATGGCGGCAAGATCGCTGGCGCTGGCCAGCGCCATGCCGGTGCCGCGCAGCGTGGCCATCATGCCGAGCAGGGTGCCGAGCATGCCCAGCAGCACCAGCAGGCCGACCAGGTACGGCGTCATCGTCGGCGCCGGCAACGCGGCACGCTCGCCTTCCACGCGCAGGCGCACGGCGTGGCGCAGGCCCGGATGCAGACGCTGCAGCCAGGGGCCAAGTTCCGCCGGCGCGTCGATGAGTTCATTCACCGCCTGGCGCAGCGTGGCGGTGGCCTGGCGGTAGCGCTGCAGCTCAAGCGCGCCAGCGAGGTAGCCCGCGCCAATCAGCAGGGCAACGGCGAGACCCAGCGGATTGGAGCCGAGGTAGCCGAGGGCGATCCAGCCGATGGCGGCGAGGCCCAGCACGAAGACGGCAGCGAGAAGAAGGTTCTTGAACATGTGGAATCTCAGGAGGTGCGCAGCGCGGCGAGCAGCGCGGCGACCGGTTGAAAACGAAGATCCAGCTCGGCACGCAGCACGCTTTGCATCTCGCGGCGAAAGGCGTCGAGCCAGTGGGGTTGGGCGCCGGCCTGCAGGCGCGCGAAGCGCTGTGCGAGCAGGTTCGGGACTTTGGCGAGCGCGGTGTGCTCGCGCGGGGTGAGGGCGACTTCCATGACGGCGTCGACTTCGGCGAGGCGTGCGATGGCCGTTTCGTCGCGAGGCGCTTCATGGCTGCCATTCCCGCGCATGCGTGGAGCGCTCTTCAACGGCGGATGGCGGCCATCCATTTGGCTGTTCTGCAAAGACGGAGATGGATTCCCGCTTTCGCGGGAATGACGGCTAGGGGAGGACGTGGGAATGCTGGAGACCGGAGAGGACTGCAATAGCGCGTCGCGCAGCTTGCCGCGCAGGCGGCCCACGGTGGCCTGCATGGCGCGTTGGCGGGTGAGGTAGGCCTGGCGGTATGGGGCGAAATCGGTGTCATCGGTGCACGGCGCACCGGGTGCGAGCAGCGGTTCGTTGTCGATGGCGGCCAGCAGGGTGTCGCGCGCCCGCGCGCATTCGGCGACCAGGTCATCCGGCGCCGTCACGGCGGCGTCCGCAGGCGCGGCGGGATGGCTGTCGAGGGCGGCGGCGAGCGAGAGCGCGTGCTTCCAGTCCAGCCACTGGCCCATGTGGTCGGGCAGCGAGGCGCCGGGTGCGGCCACATCCACCTCGGCCAGGCGTGCCAGCAGGCGGATGAAGGTGGGCCCGCGAACCGTCGGGCGGAGTGCTGCCTGCGCCATGTCTTCCCGAGCAAAACCGGCAGTTTAGCGCGGCGGGTGGCGTGCGGTCCCGTGGCGGGAGTCGGGGGAGCGCGGGGGCTTGGCTCGTCGTCGCTCCCGCGGCGGTGGAGTGGGGAAGAGCGCCCCCTCACCCAACCCTCTCCCCCGGACGGGGTCCAGGGGAGAGGGCTTTGATGCAGCAGCCTCAGGCGCTGTGGTCGGCGATGTAGACCAGCAGGCCGTCGTGCACGCGGTACTCGGAGCGGCCGGGCATGGCGATGTGCTGGCCGGCGCGGATGCCGTTGGGCAGGTCGATGGCGAAGGTGCCGTCGAACTGGATCTCGGCCCAGGCGGTATCGCCCTGTTCGCGGTAGGCGGTGATCACCTGGCGGCGTGCGCTGAACAGCGGCTGGGTGCTGCGGGCCAGGCGGTCGAAATCGAGCAGACCCTCGGTGCGCAGCGTGCGTTGGCCGCCGGCGTAGTTCTCGAACACGATCGCCGGATGCAGGGTGAGCAGCATTGCGTCGACGTCGATGCGGTTGTAGGCGTCGATGTAGCGGTCGATGAGCTGGCGCATGCAACAGAGAACCGGGCGAGGGTTGCCCAGCGTAGCGCGCCCACGGTGCACCGCAAGCGCGGTGCACCGTGGGCCAACCGATCACTTCACGTTGTCGGTGCTCTGGATGAACTTCGCCACGTTGTCGTGCAGCTGCTTCAGCGAGTCCTGGTGGGCGTAGACCATGTGGCCGGACGGGTACCACTGGGTGGAGATGTTCTTGCGCAGGCTGTCGGGGATCGGCAGGTGGTTCATCTCGTACTCGGCGGCGAAGTACGGCGTGGCGAGGTCGTAGTAGCCGCCGTTGAGGAATACCTTCAGATCCGGGTTGGTCTTCATCGCCATGGCCAGATCCGGCATGACGTTGGTGGAGGACTGCAGCGCCTCGCCGTCCACGCCCGGCGCCTTGTGTGCGAAGTCCCAGTGGTCGATGTCGGCGAACAGGCGGTAGCGCATGTCCTGGCCGAACTTGAGCTGCTTGCGCACGTAGTCGTTGAACGCGGCGACGTAGGCGGAGCTGATCGCCGAGGACTGCGGGTCGTACTCGCTGGCCTTGCTGAGCGGATCGAGCGAGGGGCCGGCGAAGCGGCTGTCGAGGCGGCCGGTGGTGGTGTCGGTGGAGGCCTGCAGCTCATGCTCGAACATGCCGCCGGTGACCCGCAGGTTGGCCTTGAGCAGGTAGTCCACCGGCAGGCCGGTGTACTGGTGCAGCTTCTCGGCCACGGCCTGCTTGCGCGCGGTGTCGAGCGCGGCGCCCTGCATCAGCGCTTGCGCATAGTCACCCATCGCGTACTGCTCCACTTCCTTGAGGAACGGCTCCAGCGCGGCGGGCGGCTGCGGCAGCTGGTGGTGGTAATAGGCGGTGGCGGCAAAGGTGGGCAGCGCCAGCACGTAGGGCAGGTCGACGCCGGGATTGAACTCGGGACCGTCGATGCTGGTATCGAAGCTGAGGATCTGCGACAGCAGCACCACGCCGTTGAGATCGACGCTGTCCTCGTTCTCCAGGATGTTGGCCACCACCGCCGAGCGCGTGGTGCCGTAGCTTTCGCCGAACAGGTACTTGGGCGAGTTCCAGCGGCCGTACTTCGAGAGGAACTGCGTGATGAACTGGGCGAAGGCGTGGCCGTCGCCGTCGACCCCGTAGATCGCCTTCTTGCGGTCCTTCATCTGCTCGTCGCGCTTGTCCTTGTCCGGGTCATCGGCGATGAGGCGGCTGAAGCCGGCGCCGGGAGCGTCGATGAACACGAGGTCGGACGCGTCGAGCAGGCTGTAGTCGTTGTTGACCAGGCCATAGGGCGCGGCGGGCGTGTGGCTGTCGTCGCTGGTGACCACGCGTTTAGGCCCGAACGCGCCCATGTGCAGCCACACCGTGGCTGAGCCCGGGCCGCCGTTGTAGATGAAGGTGATCGGCCGCTGGCCGGCCGGCGTGCCCTTCTTGAAGTAGGCGGTGTAGAACATGCTCACCGTCGGCTCGTGCTCCTTGTCGCCCGAGCCGTGCAGCACCAGCGTGCCGGCCACCGCCTTGTAGTCGACGCGCTTGCCTTCGACGGTGACGCTGCCTTCGGTCTCCGAGCTCTGCGGCTTGACCAGCGCCGTGTCGGGCGATTTCTCCTTCGACTTGGCGTCGTCGTGCTTGTCCTCGTGGGCGAGCGTGGCGGTGCTGATCAATGCGCTGGCGAGCGCAACGGCGAGAACGAGACGACGCATGTGGATTCCCCGGAGCTTGTGGCCAAGCGGTTGAGCGTATGCCTCGGGCGGGGGCGGGCCATCCCCCGGAAGTCACGTGCGGCCGGGAGCGGTGGGCGCATGTTCTTGCCGGGTCGGAATGCGTGTGCGGCAGCGGCCTGGGATGCAGTCGATCGCAGGCGCGCTCCAACGGCGGCGGAGTGTCTTACGCTGTGGCCTTGCATCAGAAGCAGATGGATTCCCGCGTCCGAAGGAATGACACCTGAGGCTTTGCGGAAAACATGGAAGGCCCGTTCAGAGCCGTGCGCACGGTAATGCGCCAAGAGGAGCGTCTGGCATGAGGGCCGGAAACCTCTAGCGCTCAGGCCAGCGTGAGCAGGGCGATCGCCGTCGCCGCCAGCAGCACGCCGATCGCATTGATCCAGCTCAGGCGCTCGCGGAACGCCAACACGCCGACCAGCGTGCCCAGCGCCACCACGCCGAGGTTCATGGTGGCGAACACCAGCGCCGGATCGTTCGGCAGCGCCACGTGCGCGCGCAGGTAGAACAAGATGTTGCCGAAGTTGAGCACGCCCAGCAGCAGGCCGCCGGCCAGGCTGCGCGCGGTGAAGCGCGCGCCGCTGCGACGACGCGCCAGCAACGCAAAACCCAGCGCCACCGGCAACGCCAGCGCAAACATCGCCTGCAGCGAGGCGGCGATCGGGATGCCGGCCGCGGCGACCTGCTTGAGCAGGATGTCGATCGCGCCGAAGCCCGCGCACACCACCAGCGGCCACAGCCACGCGGCCGCACCGTCCGCACATGCCGCACGGCCGCGCCAGACCATCGCCGCCAACGCCACCAGCCCCAGCGCGAGGCCGGCGAGCATGCGCGGCGTTGGCTGCTGGCCGAACAGCACGAACGCGGCGAGCAGGGAGATCAGCAGCGACAGTCGCTGGGCCACGTCCGAGCGCACGATGCCGGCATGGCGCACCGAGGTGCCTAGCGCCAGGAAGATCGCCGGCAGCAGCACCGCCAGCGCCAGCACGGCGAAGCGCGGCGCGTCCGGCTGACGCAGCGGTGCCAGCGAGGGATGCAGCACCAGCGCAACCAGCGATCCGGCGGCCAGGTAGTTCCAGGCCACCATCTGCGGCACGTCCAGGCCGAAGCGGCGGGCGAGCTTGAGCCACACCGACACCAGCACGCTGCACAGGATGCTCAGGCACAGGAAGAACATGGGATGACGTCCGCAAAAGCCCGCCACGATAGCCGCAGTGGCGCGCCTGCGCACCGCGCGGGTGGCCCTGGCTGCACAAATTTGCCCGGGTGATATTGACGGCCACGTTTTATCCGGGTCAAATACGGCACCCGCTCCATCGGACCCGGCCATGACACCCGCCGACAGCACCCGCTGCACTGCCTTCGAAGGCCATCGACGCATCGCCACCGGCTCGCCGCAGGACGTGGCGCAGGCGGTGCGCCGCGCGATGGACGAGGGGAGCGCGCAATCGCCGCTGATTCTCGATGATGCCACCGGCTACCCGCTGGAGTTCGACCTGCGCGGCAGCGTGGACGAGGTGCTGGCGCGGCTGCGCCCCGCCGCCGAACCCGCCACGCCGCGCGGACCCGGACGGCCGAAGCTTGGCGTGGTCGCCCGCGAGGTGACTCTGCTGCCGCGCCATTGGGACTGGCTGGGCCGCCAGCCTGGCGGCGCCTCGGTGACGCTGCGCCGGCTGGTGGAGGAGGCACGCCGCGCAGGCAGCGCCAAGGAGCAGGCGCGCCAGGCCAGCGAGGCGGCCGACCGCACGATGCGCACGCTGGCCGGCGACCTGCCCGGCTTCGAGGAGGCCTCGCGCGCGTTCTGGCGCGGTGAGCGCGCCACGTTCGATCAGCTCACCGCCGACTGGCCCACCGATGTGCGCCAGCACCTGCTGCAACTGGCCCACCGTGCCTGGGACACCGCCGCCACTGGCGGCTGAGTCGCGCCCCCTTCCTCGAGACGATCCCATGTCGCAACCCGCGCTTTCCCGCAACACCAACTTCCGCCTGCTGTTCGGCGGCAGCACGGTGTCGATGTTCGGCGACCAGTTCACCCTGGTCGCGCTGCCCTGGCTGGTGCTCAAGCTCACCGGCGACCCGGGCGCGCTCGGCCTGGTGCTGGCCACCATGGCGGTGCCGCGCGCGGTGTTCATGTTGATCGGCGGCGCGGTGGTGGACCACTTCTCGGCGCGCGCCGTGCTGCTGCTGGCGCGCGGCGCCAACGCGGTGATGGTGGCGGCGCTGGCCGCGATGGTGCTCACCGGCGCGATCAGCATGCCGTGGGTGTACGCGTTGGCGCTGGGCATTGGCCTGGCCACCGCGTTCGCCTACCCGGCCAGCTCGGCGCTGCTGCCGTCGGTGGTGGCGCCGCAGCAGTTGCAGCAGGCCAACGGCGCCATGATGGGAATGCGCCAGCTCAGCCTGTTCATTGGCCCCGCGCTGGCCGGCGTGGTGATCGGCGCTGGCGCGCATGCCTCGCCGGGGTCGACGGCGCTGGCCGATGCGCGTGGCCTGGGCTGGGCGTTCGCCATTGACGCGGCCAGCTTCGCCTGCTCGCTGGTGTCGCTGGCGTTGGTGCGCCTGCAGCCGGCGGCGCCGCGAACCACCACGCAGCAAGGCGTGCTGGGTCAGGTGCTCGGTGGGCTGCGCAGCATCGCCGCGGATCCGCCGCTGCGCGCGTTCATGCTGTACGCGGCGGTGGTCTCGATCTTCGTCACCGGCCCGACCCAGGTCGGCCTGCCGGTACTGGCCGATACGCGGCTGGACCACGGCGCCACCTCGCTGGGCATCGTGCTGGCGGCGAACGGAGGCGGCATGCTGCTGGGCGGCTTCGCCTCCGGCTGGGTGGCGCGACGGGTGCGCGGGCAGCTGGGCGCGATGATCCTGTGCTTCGACGCCAGCGTGGGCCTGGCGCTGGTGGCGCTGGCCGGGGTGCATTCGACCGTGCTCGCCGCCGCCCTGCTCGGCTTCACCGGCCTGTTCGGCGGGGTGATCCAGATCACCCTGATCAGCTGGATCCAGCGGCGCGTGGCGCCGAACATGCTGGGGCGCACGATGAGCGTGTTGATGTTCACCTTCCTCGGCTTGGGCCCGCTGGCCGCGGCAGGCGCCGGCGCCCTGCTCAAGCTGATGTCGCTGCCGGGCCTGTTCGTGGCCTCGGGCCTCGCGCTGACGACGATTGCCCTGGGCTGCCTGACCAGCCCCGCCTTGCGCAGCATCCGCTCGCAGGATGCCGCGCCGCAGACCGGTTGAGGTTCAGCCCTTCAGCGAAGCCGCCTCGCGGGCGAGCAGCTCGATGGCGGCCCAGTCACCGGCCTTGAGCTTGTCCGCCGGAGTCAGCCAGGAGCCGCCCACGCACAGCACGTTGGGCAGGGCGAGGAAGTCCGAGGCGGTGCTCAGGCTGATGCCGCCGGTGGGGCAGAACTTCACTTGCGGCAACGGACTGGCCCAGGCGCCGATCAGCTTGGTGCCGCCGGCGGGGACGGCCGGGAAGAATTTCAGGAAGCGGTAGCCGCGCTCGATGAGGGTCATCACTTCGCTGGCGGTGGCGGCGCCGGGCAGCAGCGGCAGCTCGCTGTCGTCGGCCGCATTGAGCAGTTTCGGCGACACGCCCGGCGACACCGCGAAGCGCGCGCCGGCGGCTTTTGCGGCCGCGAGATGCTCGGCGTTAAGCACGGTGCCGACGCCGACCACGGCCCCCTCCACTTCCTGCGCGATGGCGCGGATCGCGTCCAGCGCGGCGGGCGTGCGCAAGGTCACCTCGATCGCCGGCGTACCGCCGGCGACCAGCGCGCGCGCCATCGGCACGGCGGCGGCCACGTCGTCGATGATCACCACCGGGATCACCGGCGCTAGCCGCATGGTGGCCTCGACCTGGGCCTGCTTGGTTTGCATCGATTGCGTCACGGGAACACTCCGGGAAAGCGGGGGGTCAGAGCACGCCGGCGCCGAGATCGGCGGTGACGGCGTTGTTGCGGAACAGGCCGAACAGCTCGCGGCCCATGCCGACGTGGTGCGAGTGGTCGGGCAGGGTGACGCTGGGGCGTGCGGCGAATTCGGCGGCGTCGACCAGCACGTCGAGCGTGCCGTTCACTGCGTCCAGGCGGACCAGATCACCGTCGCGAACCTTGGCCAGCGCCCCGCCGGCCTCGGCCTCGGGGGTGACGTGGATCGCCGCCGGCACGCGGCCGGACGCGCCGGACATGCGCCCGTCGGTGAGCAGCGCGATGCGGTGGCCGCGATCCTGCAGCAGGGCCAGCGTCGGGGTGAGCTTGTGCAGCTCCGGCATGCCGTTGGCGCGCGGGCCCTGGAAGCGCACTACGGCGACGAAGTCGCGGTTGAGCTCGCCGCGCTCGAACGCGCCGCGCACCTCGTCCTGGTCGTTGAATACGATCGCCGGCGCCTCGATCACCATGCGGTCGTCGGGCACCGAAGACACCTTGATCACGCCGCGGCCGAGGTTGCCGTCGAGCAGGCGCAGGCCGCCGTCGGGTCGGAACGGCTCGCTGATCGCGCGCAGCACGCCGCGGTTGCCGCTCTCGCCGGACACCTGCTGCCAGGCCAGCTTGCCGCTGGCGTCGAGCACCGGCACCTGGGTGTAGCCGTCCAGGCCGGTGCCGTTGACCGTCTTCACGTCGGAATGCAGCAGGCCCTGCGAGAGCAGCTGATCGATCAGGAACGCCATGCCGCCGGCCTCGTGGAACTGGTTCACGTCGGCGTAGCCGTTCGGATACACGCGGGCCAGCAGCGGCACCACCGAGGAGAGTGCGTCAAAGTCTTCCCAGCGCAACTCCACGCCGGCCGCGCGCGCCATCGCCACCAGGTGCAGCAGGTGGTTGGTGGAGCCGCCGGTGGCGTGCAGGCCGATCACGCCGTTGATCACCGATTTCTCGTCGACGATGTGGCCGACCGGCAGGTAGTGCTCGCCCAGCGCGCTCATCGCCGCCGCGCGGCGCACCGCCTCGGCGGTGAGCGCATCGCGCAGCGGCGTGTCCGGCGCCACGAAGCTCGCGCCGGGCAGATGCATGCCCATGATCTCCATCAGCATCTGGTTGGAGTTGGCGGTGCCGTAGAACGTGCAGGTGCCGGGGGCGTGGTACGCAGCGGCCTCGGCTTCCAGCAGCTCCTCGCGGGTCGCCTTGCCCTCGGCGTAGGCCTGGCGCACCTTGGACTTGGCCTCGTTGGTGATGCCGCTGGGCATCGGGCCCGACGGCACGAATACGCCGGGCAGGTGGCCGAAAGCGAGCGCGCCGATCAGCAGGCCCGGCACGATCTTGTCGCAGATGCCGAGGTACAGGCTGGCGTCGAACATGTCGTGCGACAGCGCCACCGCGGTGGCCATCGCGATCAGGTCGCGCGAGAACAGCGAGAGCTCCATGCCGGCCCGGCCCTGGGTGACGCCGTCGCACATCGCCGGCACGCCGCCGGCGACCTGCGCGGTGGCGCCGGCTTCGCGCGCGACGTGGCGGATCAGCTCGGGATAGCGCTCGTACGGCTGGTGCGCCGAGAGCATGTCGTTGTAGGCGGTGACGATGCCGATATTCGGCGTGCGACCGGCGCGCAGCGCAGCCTTGTCGTCGTTGCCGCAGGCGGCGAAGCCGTGCGCGAGGTTGCCGCACGACAGGTGCTGGCGGCGGGTGCCGTCGCCGCGGGCGGCGGCGATCTTGGCCAGGTACGCCGCGCGCGATTCACGGCTGCGTTCGCGCAGGCGCTCGGTGACTTCGCGGACGACGGGGTGCAGGGAACTCATCGAATCACTCCTGTAGCTGGATGCGGCACGCGATCGATGCGCGCGCCACGGCGGCGCCTCACGGGCACCAGTAAACCGAGACGGGAACGCGCGCCTGTGCCAGCACGGCGCGCACCGGGTAGTCGCGACCGGCGCCGAGGCCGAGCTGCGCATCGGCGAGCACGCGGCGCTTGGTCTCGCCCTCGATGTGCAGGAACAGCGCGCCGGCATTGAGCAGCACCGGCAGCGTGAAGGTGATGCGCGGCTCGCCGGCACCCGCGGCGCGCATCGGGATCACCCGCGCCGTGCCGGCCGGGTCAAGCGCCTCGGCGAGACGGTCGCCGCCGGGGAAGAAGGAGGCCGTGTGGCCGTCCTCGCCCATGCCCAGCACCACCACGTCGAACGGCAGTGCCAGCGCGTCGAGCGAGGCGTTCAATGCGGCGAGGCCGTCTTCCGGGGTGGGTGCGTCCTGATGCAGCGGCACGAAGGTGGCCGCCGCCGCCGCGTTGCGCAGCAGCAGCGACTTCACCAGCCGCGCGTTGGAGCGCTCGCTGGATTCGGCGACCCAGCGCTCGTCGACCAGGGTCACCTGCACGCGCGACCAGTCCAGTTCGGCGTGCGACAGGCGCTCGAAGAAATGCTTCGGCGTGCTGCCGCCGGAGACCGCCAGCAAAGCCTGACCACGCGCGGTAATGGCCTCGCGCAGGCGGGCGGCCACGCGCTCGGCCAGCGCGTCAGCGAGCGCGTGGCAATCGGTAAAGTTGTGGGTGGCAATGTTCAACATGGACGTCCATTCGTCACGGCGGGGGATGCGGCTGCGCAGCTACAGGCTGGAGGAGCCCGATGCAGTGCGCGGTGAAACACGGCAACGATCGGACTCACCTCGCGCCTACTCGCCGTCCTCGTTCCAGGTGCGGCCGTCGCGCTCGATCAGCGCCACCGAGGCGCTTGGCCCCCAGGTGCCTGCGGTGTACGGCTTGGGTGCTTCGCTGCTGGCGGCCCAGGCCTCGAGGATCGGATCGGCCCAGCGCCAGGCCGCTTCCACTTCGTCGCGACGCATGAACAGCGTGGGGTTGCCGCGCACCACGTCGAGCAGCAGGCGCTCGTAGGCGTCGGGCTGCGACACGCCGAACGCCTCGGCAAAGCTCATGTCCAGCGGCACGTGGCGCAGGCGCAGGCCGCCGGGGCCGGGATGCTTGATGGTCAGCCACAGCTTCACGCCTTCGTCGGGCTGCAGGCGCAGCACCAGGCGGTTGTGCGCCAGCGGGCCGGCGGCCGGATCGAAGATGGAGTGCGGTACCGCCTTGAACGCCACCACGATCTCGGAGACGCGCTCGGGCAAACGCTTGCCGGTGCGCAGGTAGAACGGCACGCCGGCCCAGCGCCAGTTGGCGATCTCGGTCTTCAGCGCGACGAAGGTTTCGGTGTGGCTCTTGGCGCCATTGAGCTCCTCCAGGTAGCCCGGCACGCTCTGACCCTCGGCGGCACCGGCGCGGTACTGGCCACGCACGGTGAGCTGGGCGGCGTTGGACTCCTCGATGGGCTTGAGCGAGCGCAGCACCTTGAGCTTCTCGTCGCGCACCGCATCGGGCGACAGCGAGGACGGCGGCTCCATCGCCACCATGCACACCAGCTGCAGCATGTGGTTCTGCACCATGTCGCGCAGCGCGCCGGCATGGTCGTAATAGGCCGCGCGGTTGCCCACGCCAAGCGTTTCAGCCACGGTGATCTGCACGTGGTCGATGTGCTCGGCGTTCCACAGCGGCTCGAACAGCGCATTGCCGAAGCGCAGCGCCAGCAGGTTCTGCACCGTCTCCTTGCCGAGGTAGTGATCGATCCGATAGGTCTGCGATTCGCTGAAGACCCGCCCGACCGCGTCGTTGATCTGGTTGGCGCTCTCCAGGTCACGGCCGATCGGCTTCTCCAGGACCACGCGCGACTCGCCCTCGTTGAGCCGGTAGTGACCCAGCCGGGTGCAGATGTCGATGAACAGGTCTGGCGCGGTGGAGAGATAGAACACGCGCACGTTGTCCGGACGCTCGGCCAGCAACGCGGCGAAATCGTCCCAGCCGTTGTCCTTGCGCGCGTCGAGCGATCGGTAGAACACCTGCTGCAGGAACGCTTCGACCTGGTCGGCCTTGCTGCCGTCGCCAGCGAGCGCCTTGCGCATCTGGGCGCGGTAGCCGGCGTCGTCGGTGGCTTCGCGGGCGATGCCGATGATGCGGCTGTCCGCGGGGATCTGGCCGTCGATGAAGCGATGGAACATCGCCGGCAGCAGCTTGCGCGCAGCCAGGTCGCCGGTGCCGCCGAAGATCACCAGATCGAAGGATTGAACCTGCGGATGGGAAGGACTCACAACGGGCACCTCGCATGGAACGGGGAGAAGGCCACCGCGCAGCCGCGCAGCTGGGAACAGGCCGCTGATCGTACCAGTGTCATACCAGCTGGCACCAGCCGGAGCCGGCCGATCAAGACGGCGCCCATGGATGTATTCGTTTGCAACCATCGCATCCCCGCGCTGTCTGGCGGGCCTGGACAAAAGTGGCATGTCCGGCAGCGCGCGTCTTGCGGCCATTGGTTCGAAATTGGTATGGTCGCGGTATGGAAACCGCACTCGCCAAAGAATATCGCCGGCTCTCGCGCGACCCCGGCACCCACCAGCCGCTGGCGTACCTGCGGCTGCGGCGGGCGATCCGCAACGTCATCGAGCATCGCGACATCGAGCCCGGCCATGCGCTGCCGAGCGAGCGCGACCTGGCCCGCGTGCTGTCGCTGTCGCGCGTCACCGTGCGCAAGGCGATCGCCGGACTGGTGGAGGAAGGCCTGCTGACCCAGCGCCACGGCGCCGGTACGTTCGTCGCCGAGCGCATCATCAAGCCGATGTCGCGCCTGACCAGCTTCACCGAGGACTTGCGCGCCCGCGGCCTCAATCCGCGCTCGGAGTTCTTCGAGCGCGGCATCGGCGAGGTGACGCCCGAAGAATCGATGGCGATGAATCTGTCGCCCGGCGTGGCCGTGGTGCGCCTGCACCGCGTGCGTTACGCGGGCGATGAGCCATTGGCGATCGAACGCAGCGTGGTGCCGGCGATCCTGCTGCCCGACCCCATGCTGGTCGACGATTCGCTCTACGAGGCGCTGGAAAAGCGCGGCTGCCGCCCCCGTCGCGCCCTGCAGCGGCTACGCGCCGTGCTGCTCAACGCTCAGCACGCCCGCCTGCTGCACGTGGCCACCAACAGCGCCGGTCTCAGCATCGAGCGGCGCAGCTTCCTCGACGACGGCCGCGTCGTCGAATTCACCAGCTCCTGGTACCGCGGCGACATCTACGACTTCGTGGCGGAACTGCATACCGACTGAGTGGTCCGCGGTCGACGGGCCTGAGGAACGCTCCCCTTGCCGCGCTGGGGATCCACGCCAATGCCGGTCCAGCGATATGATCTTGTGATGGAACGACAGACGAGCTTCAACGTTTCGCCTACGCAGTTGTGGAAACAGGTCCACCACCACATCGAGTCGGGGAATCTGGATCACGCCCAGGTGGCGCTTGAGTCTCTAGTGAGGCTCGCGCCTGCTGACACGGCCGCCTCGATCGACTTGGCGGACGTTATGTACCGCAGGGGGCAGTTCCAAGCGTCCAGCAGGCCGCTGCTGCAGGCCGCCACTCGCCTTCCGCGGGACGTTCCGCTGATCCTCGCCCTGACACAGCGCCTCATCGCTCGGGGGGAGATCGCAACATCTCGAGCATGCCTGGATCTTGTCGCACAGGCGCCCAACTCACCAGGAGAAGCACTGTTCCTGCAAGCCAACTTGAGATTCATGATCGGCGAGACTTGTGCGGCGCTCGAATTGGCGGATAGAGCGGTCCGTTCGGGCGCAGATACGCCCGACGCATGGCGACTTTACGCCATGCTCTTACAGTTCAACGGCCGCGACACAGAAGCCTGCGAGGTTCTGGAAAAATGCCTGATGCGATGGCCTGATTTTGCCGATATCGCTCCTATACTCGTCGACTTGGGGAGACAAACCGCGGAGCGGAACTATCTGCCGCTATTTCGCAAGCAGCTCTGCGCTCTTCCCGAGCAGCCGGTCACACCCGGCCAGGCTTTTGCGCGAGCGGAATTCGAGTACGCGGCGTTCAAAACACTCGATGACATCGGTCGTCATAAGGAAGCCTGGGAGGCATTGAGCCGTTGCAATTCGCTCATGCAAGACCTCAACCCCTACGACAGCGCACTTGAGGAAGCCGTGACCGAAGCTCTACTCGAGCTACCCTCGCCGCTCGAACCGAGAACAGCACTCAGTGAGCCTTTCGAGGGTCCCGTACCCATTTTCATCGTTGGCATGCCCCGGTCGGGCACCACTCTGCTCGATCGCATCCTCTCAAGTCACTCCCAGGTTACTTCCGCGGGAGAGATTGTTGATTTCTGGCGGCAATTTCATTGGATGACCGATGTGCTCCCCGGTAGAGAAGAGGGCTTTCTCCGTGCCATTGAACGAAGCTGGGATATAAACTTCCGTCTACTTGGTTACCGGTATCTGAAGCAGACCCAGTGGCGTGCCCATGGCCGCTCTTATTACGTGGACAAGCTGCCTGGCAACGTCAGGATGGTGCCCTTCATCCGGCGGGCGCTCCCGCATGCGCCGATCCTTCATATAGTCCGAGATCCGTTGGATACGTGCTTTTCCAACTTCAAGGCTATGTACGGCAACATATCACCTTACAGCTACGAGCTAGGAGCGCTTGCGCATTACTACAAGCAGTACTCGCGCCAGGTGAGCCACTGGCAAAAAGCGTTGCGCGGCGCGATGCTGGACGTTGATTACTCCTCGCTAGTGCAGAACCCAGCAACGGTCATTCCCGATGTACTTGCCCACTGTGGCCTGAATATGGAGACGGCGTGTCTAAGGCCGGAGCGCAACACAGCGCCGGTAGCAACGCGCAGTACCGCCCAAGTTCGTGAGCCGATCAATACCAAAGGGCTGGGCCAGTGGCGTCCCTACGCAGAGCAACTCGAGCCGCTACGGGCTGCACTGGCCAGCAAGTAGTGGGCGTTCTACCGCCGGCGCTTCGCGTCGGAGCGATCGATCGTGCTCTGCCGCTTTAAATCCTGGTAAACGACACACTTCAGATCGACGGGTATTGCGCTCCATTCGAGCGCAGACGCGCAACGTGATTTCGCGCCTCAAGAAGCGGGAATGAATGTTGTATTTCTCTGGAGTACGTTTACGTACAGGATTACCGCCGCCCGCAGGCGGCCTCACCACTGCGCCCTGCCAGGTGATCCATCCCCCGAGGTAGCGTTTCACCATGCGCTCGTAACCGCGAACGAGGCCGGGGTACTGCCGGGATCAAGCTACCCCTAGCCTCAGCGCCGACCAGTTGCCGTGGTAAGCCAAAAAAAACCACCGGCCTTCCGGCCGGTGGCTTCATGATTCCCTTTGACGATTAATCAGTAGTCGTAGGTCACCGACAGTCGCACCGTGCGCGGGGTCTCATAGAAAAGCGCCTGGTGGTAGCTGTTGTTGATGTAGATCGTGTCCGGTGCCGGGTTGCCGTTGGCATCCTGACCACCGTTGTAGGCGTTGGCGAACACCGGATCCGTCTGGACGGGCTTCTGCTCGTTGAACACGTTGAAGATGTCCAGATGGAAGCCCAGCTTGTGGTCGGCGAAGGCCGGGGTGTAGTGGATGCCCAGGTTGAGAGGCTTGGTCCACGGCGTGAAACCGACGGTGCCCGGCGGCACGCGCTTACCGGCACACCAGTGGTAGTTGCCGCTGCCGCCGCCGTTATAACCCGCCGGATCATCCACGCCGTACGGGCCGTAGTAACCGAGGCACGACTTCGGCTGGCCGGACTGCGCTAGCAGGGTACCGGACACCAGCCACTCCGGGGTGATCTGGTAGGCACCGCGGAGGCGGATCTGGTGCTTGTGAACGTTCTGCAGATCGCCGTACTGGCCGTCCATCAACGCGGCGTTGTCCCAGTCTTCGGTCTTGGAGACGTCACCTTGGCCGAAGTCCGAACGCACCTGACCCTCGGTGTTACCGAAGCCGCGACTCCAGGTGTAATCGATGCGTGCCTGCCACTTGCCGTCGAACGGATGCTCCAGGTACAGGTTCACCGAACCGACCTTGCGCTTCACGCCCTGATTAAAGCCGAAGTCCGCGTTGTTCATGCTTACTAGCTGGTCGGTCTTGCCACTGCCGGCGTCGGCTCGCACCAGGAAAATATTGGTGCGACCCGGGTTGAACAGGCGGCAGGACGATGGGCCATACAGCGAGTTGTAATAACCGGAGTTCTCGTCGCCAATGTCCGTCGTGGTGATGAGACCCAGTTTTTGCATCTTCGTCTCGATGGCGTCAGGAGAACATTCGTCATCGATGGCGACCTTCAGGTCACGCCAGATCGCCTTCGCACCATAGGTCCAATTCTCGTTGAGCTGCTTGTCGAAGCCCGCGATGAACTCGTCCAGGTATTCCGGTTTCAGATTACGCGCGGTAACTTCCTGAGGATCTTTCGGCAGACCGAATTCACCGTCAGGCGAATTCTGCTTGATAAAGGTCAGCCCAGTCGGGATGCCGTTTTCGTCGATACCGGTGTAGTTGTAGTAGGTGCGGATGTAGGTCGAACGGTTGGCAGCGCGCTCAGCGGCGTTCTGCGGCAGCGCGAGGTAGTAGCGGCCGACATTGCCGTAGACCTTGAACGTGGAGTCGCCATTCACGTCCCAGCTGACACCGATACGCGGCTCCCACTGGTTCTTCAGGTCGACGAACGCCTTGCCGACGTCGTTGTAGTTGATGAAGTGGTCGTTACGCACGCCAACGTTCAACAGAACGTTCGAGGTGACCTGCCAGGCATCCTGCACGTACCACGCCTTCTGGTCGGTGGTCATGTTGGTCTGCCAACCAATCTCGCGCTTCTGAACGTAGGTCGGGTAGTAGCGCCAGTAGTAGTTGACGCTCGGGTTGAACGGATTCTGCTGGTTCGGGCCCTGGTTCTTGGCGCTGTAGCTCATGTTGTCGATACCGACCGACAGGCCGTGATCGCCCAGGCGGTAGTCGAAGTCGACACGCAGGCCGTGGGTCGAGAGCTTCGCCGCATCCGAATACCAGCTGGTATTCGTCTGGCAATTCCGGATGGTCTGACCGCCCGTGTACGCCGGGTTCTCGTTGTATGCCTGCGAGATGAACGGATACGGGCACTGGTTGCCGTACTGCGTCGGCGTGTCGAAATTCGCCTTGCCGTACAGAATGCTCAGCGTGGCGTTGTCGGTCAGGTAGCTGGTGAAGTGACCGATGTAGAAATTGCCGTCGTCCTTGCGGGTATCGTTCGGAGCAACGAAGGCACCCGTCTGCAGCGTGTCGTAGTCGAAGTTGTACGTCTGACCCGGCGCGAAGCCGTTGGCATACTGCTTGTTCTTCAACATCGTCAGTTCGAGGACGTTGTTGTCGGTGATGTTCCAGTCCAACTTGCCGTAGAACTTCGAGCTCTTGTCGTTGTTGTACTGCACGCGGCCCAGGTCGACGTTCTGGACGTCGGTGGAATTGGTCTTGGTCTGCTCGCCGGCCAAGAACAGGAACAGCTTGTCCTTGATCAGCGGACCACCCACGTACGCCGAATAGACGGTTTCCCACTGCTTGTTGTCGTTGCGGTACTGGTACAGCTTGCCCACCTTGCTTGGGTCTTCCAGTTCGTAATGCGTCAGCCCATCGATGCTGTTCGGGTTGGCGATCGGGCTGGGAACGGCCGGATTGCCATAGACGTTGTTCTTCGGGGTGCCTTCCAGGAACTTCGGCTCCCAGACCACCTGCCCGCCGAAGTGCCACTCGTTGGTGCCGCGCTTGCCGATCTGGTTGATCACGCCGCCGTCGGAACGACCGTATTTGGCGCTGTAGCCGCCGGTCAGGGTTTCCTGCTGCTCGATCGCGCCATACGGCAGCTGGAAGCCGCCGATGTTGCGGTACGGCTCGCCGGTGTTGAAGCCATTCACGTAGTAGGCGTTCTCGGACACGCTCGAGCCGCCGAACGACACCGCATTGGCGAAGTAGCTGCTGCCCTGGACGGTGCCCGGAGCAAGCAGGGCGATCGATTCAGCGCTGCGGGTCACCGGCAGCCGCTGCAGATCCGCCGCCGTGATCACGGTGCTGGAGTTGACACTACTGACGTCGATGGAAGGAAGGGCGTTGCCGGTTACAGTCACCGCCGAGAGATTGGTGGTGTCAACCGCGAAGTTAACGGCGCTACCCGCGCCCGGCGAGACTGTGACGTTGTCGCGCGTGCCGACGACGGCACCTTCCTTCTTCACGCTTACCGAGTAGGTGCCGACAGGGAGGCTGGCAACGCTGTAACGGCCGCTGCTGTCCACTTGGACATCGCGCGACACACCCGTCGAGGCCGAGGTGACGGTAACGGTCTCGCCCGCTGCAGCCTGACCGAAGATGGTGCCGGTGGTGCTCTGTGCGCTGGCGACGCCGGCGACGCCGGCCAGCCCAACGGCCAGTGCGATCACCAGCGCATTGCGACGAGGCTGCACCCCGCGCGTGTAACGACTCTTGCTCATAGCTTATCTCCCCAAGTGGGCCCTGAAGGGCTCAAAACTCATCAAATGCGGTTCGGGCGGCTAGCCCTGTCTACGTCGATGTCGCTTCGGAGCATCTCCCGAACTCCGAAACTCTGCGACTCCTGCTGGAGACCTTAAGGCGGCCGCAACTGCGACGCTGCCATGGCACCAAAGGGCGTCCTGCTTCTGAACGTTAACGTCTGATCTAACGGAGAGTCAACTTTTTCTTAGCATTCAGCAAATTCCTGCGGAAAGGCCCATCGCGCCGGTTCCTAGACGAGCGCGGCCGCCATTCCTGACCTCTATTTCTGGGCTCCTCGGAACCAGAGAATGCTTGGAAGTCAAAGTTTGAAATTCCCTGTTTCGCTATATATAGTGTTTGTTCGTTTGGGTGCTCCCATACATATATGTATGGAGTTAAACGGGAAGCCGGTGCGTCGCGCGTTCGCGCGCAACCAGTCCGGCGCTGCCCCCGCAACGGTAGGCGAGTGAATCGCCGGGCCACACGAGCCACTGTGCCTAGGCATGGGAAGGCGTGGTCCGGAACATGCGGCTCCCCGCATGTCGCTCGCAAGCCCGGAGACCGGCCCGATTCGACTGTCCTGGCGGCTCGCGGTGGGCGAGGCTGCGGTACGGATCGCGGCCACGCCGTGCGTCTGTCTCCGTGCGTTCCCCCGATGTCCTGCCAGCTCATCCCTTGTTGAGCCGCGCGCGGGTGCACGGCGAAGGAAATCGCATGATGAACAGGAATCTCGTGGCAACGGCTGTAGCCGTCGCGCTCTTTGCTGCCGCCACGCAAGGTGCGCAGGCACAGCAGGCCGACGGCACGGCGATCGATCCGGTGATCGTCACCGCCACACGCACGGCGATCACAGTGGACGATGCCTTGTCGTCGGTGAGCGTGATCACGCGGGCGGACATCGAGCGGCTGCAGCCGACCTCGCTGATGGACGTGCTGACCGGCCTGCCCGGCGTCACCTTCGCGCAGTCCGGTGGCATGGGCGAACAGACTTCGCTGTTCCTGCGCGGCACCAACTCCTCGCACACGCTGCTGCTGGTCGACGGCGTGCGCGTGGGCACAGTGAGCGCGGGGCTGGCCGCGTTCGAGCAGATCCCGGTGGAGCAGATCGAGCGAATCGAGGTGGTGCGTGGGCCGCGCTCGAGCCTGTACGGCGCCGACGCGATCGGCGGTGTGATCCAGGTATTCACCCGCCATGGCCACCTCGATGGCGGTATCGCGCCGTCGCTCAGCCTGACCACCGGCAGCCGTGGCACCGTCGGCGGGCAGGTCGGCCTGTCCGGCGGCGACCGGCACGCTTGGTACAACCTCAGCCTGGGCGGCCAGTACACCCGCGGCATCAACGCCTGCCGCGACGGCGCAGGCACGGTGTTCGCTGGCTGCTTCGCCAACGAGCCGGACAAGGATGCGTTCCGCAACTACAACGCGCTGGCCAACGCCGGCTACCGCTGGGACGACGGCACCGAGCTGGCCGGCACCTGGCTGCGCAGCCGCAACTATGTGGAGTTCGATGGCGCGCCCTACGGCAACCAGGCGCTCAACGTGCAGCAGGTGGCGGGCATGCGCCTCACATTCCGGCCGCTGTCGTTCTGGCAGGTGACCCTCGGCGCCGGGCAGAACCTGGACAAGGCCACCACGTACAACGATGGCGTCTACCTGCGCTACTCCGATTCGCGCCGCAACCAGGCCTCGTGGCAGAACGACTTCAGCATGGCCGACAACCAGCTGCTCACGCTGGGCGCCGACTATCAACAGGAGCATCTGTCCAGCGATACCGGCTACCTCGCTAGCACCCGCCAGGACACCGGCGTGTTTGCCCAGTACCAGGGCACGTTCGGCCGCAACGAGCTGCAGGTGTCCGCGCGTCACGATCACAACGGCCAGTTCGGCAGCCACGACACCGGCGCCGCCGCCTGGGGTTACCGGCTCGATCACGGGCTGCGACTGTCGGCCAGCTACGGCAGCGCCTTCCACGCGCCCACGTTCAACGATCTGTACTACCCCTACGGCAGCGGCAACCCGGACCTCAAGCCGGAAACCTCGCGCAGCGCCGAGCTGGGGGTGACCCAGCAGGGCGACGGCTGGAACTGGGCGTTGAACGCCTTCCAGACCCGGATCAGCCAGCTGATCGCGCTGGACAGCAACTACTTTCCGCTGAACATCAGCCGCGCGCGTATCCGCGGCATCGAGGGCCAGCTGGGAGCCACCCTGGCCGGCTGGCGCTGGCAGGGCTATCTGACCTGGCAGCAGCCGCGCAACGACGACGGCGGTCCGAACGACGGCCACTGGCTGCCGCGGCGACCGGAGCGCACTGCGCGGGTCGATCTGGACCGCCGCTTCGGCGACTTCAGCGTGGGCGCGACCTGGAACGTGGCCGGCGCGCGTTACGACAACATCGCCAACACCCAGCGGCTGGGCGGTTATGCCACCGCCGACCTGCGCGCCAGCTATGCCTTCGCGCCCGGGTGGGAGCTGCAGGGACGACTGGCCAATGCCTTCGACCGGCACTACGAGACGGTCTACTACTTCAACCAGCCCGGCCGCAGCTGGTATCTCACCCTGCGTTACCGTCCGCGCTCCTGAGGCGACCCATGCGCTCGGGGCGATCAGGCGGGAGCCCCTGATCCGGCCGCCCTGAGCGTCGCCGCCCAGCGGCGAAGTCGAAGGGCCCGGGCCCGATGGTCGGCGGCGCGGCCGCCGGCCTCGGCCGTGTGCGGCCACGACGGCCCCTGCCTTTCGACACGGTGGGGACTTCAGGCACATACACTGTGCGGGGACAGCGGGCATAAAGCGCGCATGTCCGTCACTCTGAACCCTGCGGCCCGGGCCCTGTCCGAGAGGCCTGCGCGATCATGCGCAGCTCGGTCGCACCGCCCGCGGCCCACGGAAGCGCCATGAATATCTTTGCCCCCATGATCCGCCGCCCGGTCGGCACCTCCTTGCTCGCTGCCGGGCTGGTGCTGGCCGGCATCTGCGCCTACCTGCTGCTGGGCGTGGCGGCGCTGCCCTCGCTGGAGTTCCCGGGTGTCTACGTGGTGGCGCAGCAGCCCGGCGCGAGCGCACAAACCATGGCCAGCACCGTGCTGGCGCCACTGGAACGGCACCTGGGGCGCATCCCGGGCGTGGACGAGATGTACGGCAACGCCAGCGAGGGCTCCGCCTCGGTGATGGTGCGCTTCACCTTCGACCGCACCGCCGACAAGGCCGCGCGCGATGTGCAGTCGGCGATCAACGCCGCCGCGCCGGACCTGCCCCCCGGCCTGCCGGTGCCGCCGCAGTACTTCAAGTTCGACACCGCCACCATCCCGATCCTGTTCATCACGCTGACCTCCAGCGGGCTGCCCCAGGACAAACTGTTCGACTTGGCCGACACCTTGCTCAAACCCGCGGTGGCGCAGATTCCCGGCGTGGCCCAGGTGCAGGTGTTCGGTGGCACGCCGCACGCGGTGCGGATCGAGCTGGACACCGCCGCGCTGGCGGCCAAGAACCTTACCCCCACCGACGTCAGCAACGCGCTGCGCGCCGCCAACGTCACTTCGCCACAGGGCATCCTGAGCAACGGGCGCACGCAGTACACCGTGTTCGCCAACGATTCCCTGCATGAGCCGGAGGAATTCGCCCGGCTGCTGATCGCGAGCAAGAACGGCACGCCGGTGCGCCTGTCCGACGTGGCGAAGGTGTACGGCGGACAGGAGGACAAGTACCAGGGCGCTTGGTTCAACGGCAGCGACACGGTGGGCCTGCAGATCAGCAAGCGACCGGAAGCCAATGCGGTGGCGACGGTGGAGGCGATCCGCGCCAAGCTGCCACAGCTGCGCGGCTCGCTGCCGGCGAACATCACCATCACGCCGGTGTTCGACCTCACCCAGACCACCAAATCGGCGCTGCACGAGGTGGAGACGGCGCTGCTGATTTCGATCGCGATGGTGGCGCTGGTGATGCTGGTGTTCCTGCGCCGCGTGCGGCCCACCTTGATCGCCATGCTCAGCGTGCCGCTCTCGCTGGCCGGCGCGTTCGTGGCGATGTGGGCGCTGGGCTACACGCTCAACACGCTGTCGCTGGTGGCGCTGGTGCTGTGCATCGGCTTCGTGGTGGACGACGCGATCGTGGTGATCGAGAACATCGTGCGCCATATGGAACACGGCGACGCGCCGCTGGAAGCCTCGCTCAAGGGCGTGCGCGAGATCGGCTTCACGGTGGTATCGATCACTCTGTCGCTGGTGGCGGTGTTCGCGCCGCTGCTGTTCGGCAACAACATGCTGGTGATGCTGCTGCGCGAGTTCTCGGTGACGCTGACCGCCGCAGTGGTGATCTCGGCGATCGTCTCGCTCACCCTCACCCCCGCGCTTTGCGGGCGCCTGCTCAAGCACGAGCCGGTACCGCCGAAGCCGCCCGGACGGATCGAGGCGGCGGTGGAGCGCTTCGATCGCGCCTTGCTGCGGCGCTACGAGCGAGCACTCGACTGGGCGATGCATCACCGCCGGCTGATGCGCTGGCAGCCGCTGCTGCTGCTGATTCTCACCGGCGTGCTCGGCTTCGCCGTGGTGAAGACCGCCGGTGGCACCTTCATGCCCGACGAGGACACCGGCCAACTGCAGGTGTTCGTCAGCGCGGACACCAACATCTCGCCAGCCCTGCTGACGCAACGGGCGCGCGAAGTGAGCGACATCATGAAGCGCGATCCGGCGGTGCTCGACCAGCTGACCATGCTGGGCGGCAACGGCTTCGGTGGCGCGGTGGGCAATTCGGCGCAGATGTTCGTCGACCTCAAGCCACGCGGCAACGGTCCCGGCATGCGCAAGGAAGGCATCAAGGAGGTCGTCGACCGACTGTCGAAGCAATACAACGCGCTACCCAACGTGGAGGTCTCGGTGAGCGCCGCTCAGTTCCTCGGCGGCGGTGGCAGCGGCGGCAACGGCGGCCAGTACGAGTTCCAGCTGATCAGCTCCAGCGGCGAAGACCTGCAGCCGTGGACGCTGAAGATGGTGCGGCAGATGCGCACCATCAAGGAGTTCCGCGACGTCAGCAGCGAGTTCGAGCACACCGGCAAGGAACAGCGGCTGCTGGTGGACCGCGAGGCCGCCGGCCGACTACACGTAGGCATGGGCACGATCGATTCGGCGCTGTACAACGCGTTCGGGCAGAACCAAGTGTCGGTGATCTATTCGGACATCAACCAGTACCGGGTCATCCTCACCTCCGGCTCAGCCGAGGACTTGAGCCCCGGCGCCCTGCTCAACCTCCACGTGCGCAACGACCAGGGCAAGATGGTGCCGCTGTCGGCGCTGGCGAAGATCGCACCGAGCATCGCGCCGACCCGCGTCCGCCATCACAACCAGATGCAGGCCACCACGATCAGCTACAACCTGGCCAAGGACGTCACCCAGGATCGCGGCATCGCGCTGGTGAACCAGGCCGCGTATGCGGTGAATCTGCCCGACGGCGTGCGGGTGGAATTCACCGGCAACAACCAGCGCCTGCAGCAGGCGCAGAACAACGGCATGATCCTGCTGCTCGCCTCGATCGTGGCGATGTACATCGTGCTGGGCATTCTCTACGAGAGCCTCGGCCATCCGCTGACGATCCTCTCCACGCTGCCGGCCGCCGGCATGGGCGCCTTTCTCGCCATGCTGGTGACGCAGACGCAGCTCTCGCTGATGGCGATCATCGCGATCCTGATGCTGATCGGCATCGTCAAGAAGAACGCGATCCTGATGGTCGACTTCGCCCTGGTGGCCCAGCGCGAGGGCGGACTGAGCCCGCCTGAGGCGATTCGCGAGGCCGCGCTGGTGCGCTTTCGCCCGATCACCATGACCACTCTGGTGGCGATGGGCGCGGCGCTGCCGCTGGCGATCGGCTTCGGCATCGGCTCGGAGATGCGCCAGCCATTAGGGATAGCCATCGTCGGCGGCCTGCTGGTATCGCAGCTGCTCACGCTGCTGAGCACACCCGCGATCTACCTGTGGAACCACGACCGCAAGATCCGCAAGGCCGCCCGCAAGGCACGCCGGGAAGAGAAGCGGCGGCTCAAGGCGCTGCGTCCGCAGACGAGCGCAGGCTGAGGTTCCGGCCGGCGCCTCTGCCACCTCGCGGCGGACCGGCATCGGACAAGCCCGACCCCCAGTCGCGAAGGCCTCGCAAGTCTGCCGGATGGCAAAGCCCTGCCTGCGCGACCCGCGGCTTGCTATCGTCGCCCGACCATCCAGGAAGGAGTTTCGTCATGCGCCATCCTCTGCGGGCCGTCGTCCGGCTCGCTTCGCTTACGTTGCTTGCGGCCGTCGCGGTCGGGCCGGCACCGGTCGCCGCGGCCGAGCTCGCCGTCCCACCCATCCACTACCGCGAGCGCAAGCTGCCCAACGGGCTGCAGGTGCTCAGCGTGGAAGACCACGCCAGCCCGACCGTGACGGTGCAGGTCTGGTATCACGTGGGCTCGAAGGACGATCCGACCGGGCGCTCGGGCTTTGCGCACCTGTTCGAGCATCTGATGTTCAAAAGCACCAAGCACATGCACGCCGAGCAGATGGACCGGCTCACCGAGGATGTCGGCGGCGCCAACAACGCCTCCACCAGCGACGACGTCACCAACTATTACGAGGTGGTGCCGGCCAACTATCTGCGCACGTTGCTGTGGGCGGAAGCCGAGCGCCTCTCCAACCTCAACGTGGATGAGAAGAACTTCAAGTCCGAGCGCGCCGTGGTGCAGGAGGAGTACCGCCAGAGCGTGCTAGCCAACCCCTACGGCAAGCTGTTCAACGCGATCGACCCGCACTCGTACACCGTGCATCCGTACCGGCGTCCGACCATCGGCAGCATCGAGGATCTGGACGCCGCTTCGCTGCAGAACGTGATCGACTTCCACAACACCTTCTATCGTCCCGACAACGCCACGCTGATCGTCGCCGGCGATTTCGACCCGAAGCAACTCGACGCGTGGGTCGATCAGTACTTCGGCTGGATTCCCAAGCCGGCCACCCCGGTACCGCAGGTCACCGCGGTCGAACCGGCCCGCACGGCGGACAAGCGCTACACCGAAACCAGCCCCACCGCACCGCTGCCCGGCATCGCGATGACCTGGCTGATCCCGCCGGCACCGTCGGCCGACACCATCCCGCTGCAGGTCGCCGCGGCGCTGCTGTCCGAAGGCGATTCCTCGCGGCTGTACCAGTCGCTGGTGTACCGCGATCAGGTGGCGCAACAGGTTGGCGCCGATGCCGATGCGCGCGTGGGGCCGGGGCTGTTCACCGTCTACGCCATCCTCGCCAGCAAGCACACGCCGGATGAGGCGGAGAAGCGGCTGCGCGCGGAGATCGACCGGCTCGCCACCCAGCCGATTCCCGACGCGGAGCTGACCAAGGTGAAGACCCAGCTGCTCACCGCCCAGCTCAAGCAGCGTCAAACGCCGATGGGGCTGGCCTTTGCGCTGGGGCAGGCGACCCTGATCGACGGCGATCCGGCCCACGTGAACAGTGACCTCGCCGCCTTGCAGAAAGTGACCGCCGCGGACGTGCAGCGCGTGCTGCACACCTACGTCACCGGCGCGCACAGCGTGACCATCGACTACCTGCCGCAGCCCAAAGGCGCGCCGGCCACCCGCCAGGGAGCGACGAAATGAGCCGACCGATGCACCGCCTCGCCCTCGCCGCGCTGATTGCCGGCGCCCTCGGTGTTACCGGCGCTGCCTGCGCCGGCGACTTTCCCAGCACGCCACCGCCGCCGGCCGTCGCGCCGCAGCTCAACGTGCCCACGCCCTCCAGCCAGACGCTGGCCAACGGCCTGCGCGTGGTCAGCGTGCGTCGGGCCGGGCTGCCGCTGGTCACCGCGCAAGTGCTGATCCGCCGCGGCGGTGAGATGGATCCGCCCGGCGAAGCGGGACTGGCCAACCTCACCGCCAACCTGCTGACCAAAGGCGCTGCCGGCAAGACCGCGCCGCAGATCGCCGCCGCCGCCGAAGCGTTAGGCGGCACGCTCGATGCGTCCGCCGGCTGGGACGAGAGCGGCGTCGGCATCACCGTCACCACGCCGCGACTGGGCGAAGCCCTGGCGCTGCTTGCCGATGTGGTGCGCCGCCCGACCTTCGCCGACGACGAGCTGTCTCGCGCCCGCGCACAGGCGCTGGACGACCTGCAGTTGATGCTCAGCCGCCCCACCACGCTGGCCTCGCTCGTGGCCGCCCGCAGCGTGTTCGGCGACGGCGCCTATGGCCATTGGCGCAGTGGGACCCCCGCCTCGCTCAAGCGCGTGAGCCGCTCCGACGTGGTGCAGCTGCATCAGGCGCTGTACCGACCGGACAACGCGATCCTGGTGCTCACCGGCGACATCACGCCCGAACAGGCGACCGAGCTGGCGCGCGCCAGTTTCGGCGACTGGAAGGCACCGGCCACGGCCTTGCCCAAGGCGCCGGCCACCGATGGCCGCAGCACACTGCCCCACCTGCTGGTGATCGACCAGGCCGGTGCGGGCCAGGCCGGCGTGGTCGCTGCTCACGTGGCGCCGCCGCGCAGTGATGCGGATTTCTACGTGGGCACGGTCGCCAACGCGGTGCTTGGGGGCTCGTACTCGGCGCGCCTCAACGAGGAGATCCGCATCAAGCGCGGCCTGTCCTATGGCGCCAGCAGCAGCTTCGATTCGCGCCGCGGCAGCGGCCTGTGGTTGGCTGCGGCGCAGACCAAGAACCCCTCGGCCACCCAGGTGGTAACTCTGATGCAGGGCGAGTTCGACCGCCTCGGTTCGACACCGGTGGGCGCCGACGAACTGGCCGCGCGCAAGGCCACCCTGGTGGGCGAATACGGGCGCAGCCTGGAGACCACGTCGGGACTGGCCGGTCAGGTGGGCGAACTGGCGGTCTACGGCGTGGACTTGGCCGACATCGGCCGCTACATCGAGCGCGTGCAGGCGGTGACGCCCGCGCAGATCCAGCGCTACGCGCAGGCCCACCTGGGCGAGACCGACCGGCACGTGGTGGTGGTCGGCGACGCGGCGCAATTCGGCGCGGCGCTGATCAAGGCGCATCCGCACGGTCGCCAGCTGAGCGCGAAGGCGCTCGACCTGGACAGCGCCACGCTGCAACCGCCGACGCCGACGTCGACGCGCTGAGCGGCTGACAGAAATGCCCCGGGGCCCGGGCGAGCGATCGCCCGGGCTTTTTTGTCGCCGCCGACGAAACGCTCTGTTGTGCAAAACAACGCACGAATGTTCACTGCGGCTGCACGGATCTTTATTAAACTATCGGGTCTAGTAACACCAAAAATCCCAAGGAACCCCGACCGTGCACGCCATCCCCTCCCCCCGTCGTCTCGCCGCTGCCTTCGCCCTGCTGACCCTGCCGGCGCTCTCCCAGGCTGCCACCCATGTGGAAGTGCAGGCTGGCCGCAGCTACATGGATTCGCACGGCACCAACACCGCCTTCGTGGAAGCCGTGTTCGCTCCGCACGCGATCGGCGACAGCCGCTACACCTGGTCGCCCGACGTATCGGCCGGATGGATCGACGGCCGTGACCTCAGCCGCAAGTACAGCCAGACCACGCGCCCCTCGGTCGCCCTGGTCGCGGCCGGTGCGCGCCTGCGCACCAGCGACGAGAGCGCGTGGTATCACCCGCTGTTCTTCAGCTTTCAGCTCGCCGGCACCAATCACGCCACCCAGGCGCTATCCAGCCATTACCAGTTCGTCAGCACACTGGGGCTGCAGTTCAAGCACGTGAGCTTCGCCATCCGCCACATCTCCAACGGCGGCCTGCACGATCCCAACAGCGGCGAAACGATGGCCCTGGTCGGCGTGGGCTTCGATATCTGATCGACCGCGGCCGGCGTAGCGCGCGCCGGCCGCCGCTTCAGAGCAGCTTGATCCCGAACGGCTTCACCGCCAGCGCGAACAGCGCGAAGCACACCACGGTGATCACCGCGCTGATCGCCAGCGCCGGCCAGAAGCCGAAGCGCGCCAGCAAGCGCGGGAACGCCAGGAACATCGGCAGCGTGGGCACCACGTACCAGAAGGTGTACCAGGCGTGGTTGGCGATCTTCGCGGTGGACTGCTTTTCCACATGCAGCCAGATCAGCGCCAGCAACGTCACCAGCGGCAGCGAGGCGATCAGCGCGCCGGCGCGGTCGCTGCGCTTGGCGACTTCGGACACGATCACCACCACGGCGGCGGTGATCAGGTATTTGGCGATGATCCAGGGCATGCAGCGGCTCGCAATGGCGACGCGTGTGATGACATAACGCGGGGGCCGCATCGTATCGTTTCGAGGTCCTCGCCACATCGTCGAACGCTTTCCGTGACCTCCTCCGCGCACCCGCACGACCATCCCCACGATTACTCAGCCGCTGCGCATGATCACGATCATGCGCACCACGACGACCACGGGCACAACCACGCCATCGCCCAGGACGCCGACCGGCGTTACCTCGGCGTCGCGCTGGCCCTGCTGCTGGGATTCACCGTGGTGGAAGTGGCCGTCGGCCTGATCGCCGGCTCGCTGGCGCTGATCTCCGATGCCGGTCACCTGCTCACCGACGCGGCGGCGATCACGCTGGCGCTGTGGGCGATGAGCCTGGCCAAGCGGCCCGCCAAGGGCAGTTACACGTTCGGGCTCAAGCGGGCGGAAATTCTCAGCGCACAGATCAACGGGCTGTCGCTGCTGTTGCTCTCGGCGTGGTTCATTATCGAAGCGGTGGTGCGGCTGATTACGCCGCCGCGTGTCGACGGCGCGCTGGTCACCGTGGTGGCCACGGTCGGCATCGGGGTGAACCTCGTCGCGGTGTGGGTGATGAGCAAGGCCAACCGGCAGAGCCTCAATGTGGAAGGCAGCTTCCAGCACATCCTCACCGACCTGTACGCCTTCATCGCCACCGCCATCGCCGGCGCCATCGTGTGGTGGACCGGCTGGAACCGCATCGACTCCATCGCCGCGTTGATCGTGGCCGCACTGATGTTCAAGGCCGGCTACGCGCTGGTGCGCGACTCCGGCCGGGTGTTCCTGGAAGCGGCGCCACGCGGGCTGGATCCGGCGACCATCGGCGAAGCGATGCGTGCGGTCGAAGGCATCACCGCAGTGGAAGACCTGCACGTGTGGGAAGTGACCTCGGGCATGCCGGCGCTGTCGGCCCATCTGTTCGTGAGTCGCGCGCTGGACTGCCACGACACCCGCCGCACCGTGCAGGCGATGCTGGCCGAGCGCTTCGCGATTACCCACGTCACGCTGCAGACCGACCACGCCGACGAGGACGAAGCCAGCCGCGGCGCGCACACCGCCTGCGCGTTCTCGCACACGCACTGAGCCGCGCCCAAAACCGAAGGTTCAGTGCGCGACGGGCGCGCCGTCGTGATTGTGGCCGTGGTGGTCCGTGTCGGTAGCGGCGCCCATGTCCATGTCGTCGTCCGGCGGCGCCCGCGCCACGATGTCCTTGTATTCCTGCGCACTCATGCCGGGGAGCTTCTGCAGGAAGGCGACCATCGACCAGATCGTCGCGTCGTCGTGGCTGGTGCCCCACGCCGGCATCGCGCTCATCTTGATGCCGTGCTTGATCACCCAGAACGCCTGCTTCGGATCGACCCGCTCCCGGCTGAGGTTCGGCGGCTGCGGGTACAGGCCGGGGCGGATCTCAGAATCCGCCATGGCCGGGGAGAGATGGCACTGCGTGCACATCGCCGCGTACTGCCCGGCCCCCTTGAGCACGCGTTGCGGGTTGTCCAGGTCCGGCACTGCCAGATCGGCGGCGTGGGCGCGGATCGAACGTTCGCGCAGCGTCTGCATCAGCGCGAACACGGGCCGCGTGTGCGGGGCATCCGCGCCGATGTCGTAGCGGCCCGACCAGACGAAGGCTGCGGCGCCGGCGGCCAGCAGCACCAGCGTGGCGAGCACGCCGAAGAGGAACGAGCGGAGCGGTGTCGTCATGGCAGAGTCCTGATTAGAACCAGATACGCAGGCCGGCCACGAATTGCCGGTCGAACACGGCGCGGCCGGCCGTTCGTGCGAGGTCGGCGGTGGCACCGACGCGCTGCACGAACTGCACGCCCACATACGGTGCGAACTCCCGACGGATCTCGTAGCGCAGCCGCAGGCCGAACTGTACGTCAGTGAGGCCGCGGCCGAGCCCGCGGGCCGGATCGCGGCGGCCGTAGAGGTTCGCCTCCAGCTCCGGCTGCAGGATCAGCCGCTGGGTGAAGCGCAGGTCGTAGCTGGCGCGCAGGCGCGCCGCACTGCGTCCGGAGGTGCCCAGATAGAGCGTGGCCTCCACGTCGAACCAGTACGGCGCCAGACCCTGCACGCCGGCGGCGAGCCAGTCGCGCGACGGGCCCTCGCCGAGGTCGTGGCGCACGCCGAGCGTAGTGTCCCAGTAGGCCGCTACAGCGTGGCTCCACAACGCCTCGACGTCACCGTCCTCCAGCCGCCCACCGCTGCGCTCGCCTTCGCTGCGTAGCCAGAGCTTGTCCGCATCGCCGCCGTACCAGCCCTGCAGCTCCCACGCCTGCCCGCTGCCGTCACGACCGTGGAAGGCTTCGAGCTGATCGACCAGCAGCATGCCGATCGAGGCGCTGTCGGCCATGTCCATGCCGGGCATGGTGCTGTGGCCGTAGCCTTCCGAGTAATCGGGGTTGCGCGCATCTGCCGGCGCCGCACCGCCCTGCATGGCGCCCATCGACATGCCGGACATGGCAGCGCCCTTGGCCGCGTGATCCATCCCTGGCATCGCAGACATGTCTGACATGCCGGGCATGGCGGAAGTAGCCGGCGCCGAATGGCTATCGCCTTGCGGCATGCCGGGCATCGCGCTGCGGTCTATCGCCGGGGTACCCTGCGTTGACGAGGACGGCGCGGGCGCGTGGTCCTCGTGCGTTGCGTGCTGCATCCCCGCCATCGCGTCCATGTTGGACATCGAGGAAGCGGCCGCCGGATGGCGGTCTCCGTGCTGCATGCCGGGCATCGCACCGTGGTCCATCGCCGGCTTGCCCTGCGTCGACGAGGAGGACGTCGGCGCGTGGCCCTTGTGCGCCGCGTGCTCTATCCCCGGCATCGCGTGATCCATCGTCGACATCGCGCGCGATGCGGGCGCATCCACGCTGGATGCCGGCGCGGACATCGGCATGTCGCCCATCGGCATCGCGCCCATGTCCATTCCGTGTGTGTCGCCGGTGGAAGCGGAGGATGCCAGCGTCGATTGCGCCGCGGCCGGCGGCATCCATGTCACCGCGGCGAGCGAGAGCACGAGGCCAAGCGTGGTGCGCGCGAAGCGGGGGAAAGCGATCTTCCGGCTCATGCCACCACCACTTCGCGGAACATGCCCGCTTCCATGTGGTAGAGCATGTGGCAGTGATAGGCCCAACGCCCCGGGGCGTCTGCGGTCACCCGATAGCTGATGCGCTGCGCGGGCTGCACGTTGATGGTGTGTTTGCGCACCTGGAACGTGCCGTCGGGGTTTTCCAGCTCGCTCCACATGCCGTGCAGATGGATCGGGTGGTTCATCATGGTGTCGTTGACCAGCACGATGCGCAGCCGCTCGCCGGCACGGAAGTGGATCGGCGTCGCATCGGAATACTTCACGCCATCGAACGACCACTCATAACGCTCCATGTTGCCGGTGAGGTGCAGCTCGATGGTGCGGCTGGGCGGGCGCGAGTCGATCGGGCCACCGAGAGTGTGCAGATCGGCGTAGGTGAGCACGCGCCGGCCGTTGTCGCGCAGCCCCACACCCGGGTCGTCGAGATTGCTGCGCGGCATGTCCACGCGCATGTCCACGCCGGGGCCGTATTCGGTGCGGGCGTGATGAACAGGCGGGGCAGTCATGATCATGCCGGCCATCTCTGGGCTCTCTGGGTGCCTGGCCTGATCGCCCATAGCGCCGTGATCCATCGCCATCGCGCCCATCATGTCGACCATGCTCAGCCGCGTGCGCGGATCCAGCGGCGGCACCGGCGCGCGCATACCTTCGCGTGGCGCCAGCGTGCCGCAGGCGAAGCCGCTGCGGTCGATCGACTGGGCGAACACGGTGTAGGCGCGATCGTCGGTCGGCTGCACCAGCACGTCGTAGACCTCGGCCACACCGATGCGCAGCTCGTCCACCGCCACCGGCTGCACGTCCTGGCCGTCGGCCGCGATCACCGTCATGGTGAGGCCCGGGATGCGCAGGTCGAAGAAGGTCATCGAGGAGCCGTTGATGATGCGCAGGCGCACCCGTTCGCCGGGGCGGAACAGGCCGGTCCAGTTGCCCGCTGGCGCCACGCCATTGAGCAGGTAGGTGTAGGTGGCGCCGGAGACGTCGCTGAGATCGCTGGGGCTCATCCGCATGCGGTTCCACATGCGGCGCTTGGCCAGCGCCTGCTGCCAGCCCAGCGCGCGCACGTCGTGGAAGAACTCCGGGGCGGTCGGCTGGGCGTAGTTGTAGTAGTCGCTGTGGCGCTTGAGCGTGGCGTAGACGTGCTCGGGATCGTCGTCGGTCCAGTCCGACAGCAGCAGCACGTGCTCGCGGTCGGCCGGGTGCCGCTCGCCTTCGGCGGGGTCGACCACGATGGCGCCGTACAGGCCGGACTGCTCCTGGAACCGCGTATGCGAGTGGTACCAGTAGGTGCCGCTCTGGCGCACGGGAAAGCGATAGCTGAAGGTTTCGCCCGGCGCGATGCCCGGAAAGCTCAACCCCGGGACGCCGTCCATGGCGAACGGCAGCAGGATGCCGTGCCAGTGGATCGAGGTGGGCGTGGCCAGGCGATTGGTCACGTGCAGGGTGACCTCGCTGCCTTCCTTCCAGCGCAGCAGCGGCCCGGGCGCGAAGCCGTTGATCGCATGCGCCAGCCGCCGCGTGCCGGTGAAGTTGACCGGCACCTGGCCGATCTCCAGTGCGAATTCGGTGCCGGACAGCGTCGGCGGGGCGATACCGCCAACCACGGGGATACGCGCTGCAGCGGCCCGGGCTGGACGGCTGCCGAGCAGCCCGGCGCTGGCGGCCACCGACCCGAGCGTTAGGCCCTGGACGAAGCGGCGGCGGGAAATATCCATCCCGTCGCGGGGCGACGGAACGGGCAGGTTCGTGCGGTTCATCTGAACTCTCCAACAGGCGTAGCGCGAGCGGCGTGTCGCGACGCGACATCACGCACCCGCCGGGGCGTACACGACGGGCGATGAGCGTACGGGTGGAAAGTCAGTTTTGCGGCGGTCGCAACGGCGGCGACGCGGGCCGCCGCGGCGCGGTGTCGACCGGACGCGGCGCGAGCGCCACAGGCGACAACTGGAGCGCCACCGTCAGCGCCGGCACCGGCAGCAGCGCGGGCGCGCACATCGTGGGGCAGTGGCAACCGCCGTCGGCCATGCCCGCACCGCCGTCGCAGTGGGGCGATACCGGCGACGCCGCATGGGCGGCTGCCGCCGGATGGCTCGTCATCATGGCGGCTTCCGTCATCGCCGCGGGCGCCGTCGCCACGGCGCCCATGCCGACCATCGGCAAGGCGTGGGCCGTGTTGAGCACCAGCATCAGCCAGGCGAGCAGACTCATCGCCCAGCGGCGGGGCGCAAGCGACAGGCGGCGTGGCGAGAGGATCATCGGCACAGCTTAGGCGCTGCCGATCGGGCGCTCAACGCTGGAGCAGGCTCCATGCGATCTACGGCTGGCTGAAGCCCAAGTGCAGGGTGATCTTGTCGCCGGCCTTGAGGTCCTTCATCGCCGCAGGCGGGAAGTGCACCTTGAGCGCCATGCCGCCGGCGGTCACATCGACGATGCCGGTAGCCGGGTCGGCCGCGGTGACCGTGGCCGGCATGCGGTGCATGCCCTTGACGTTCATGCCGGCCATGCGATGCATGCGCATCGACTGCATCGAGCCGCCCGCGCTGGCGGCAGCAGGCGGCATGGAGTCCTGGGCGAGGGCGCTGCCGGCGGCGAGGGACAGCGTCAGCAGAGCAGCGGTAAGCGTACGGTGGCGGATCATCGGCGTTCTCCGGAAGCGATGGGCTCGGAACAGCCGCCTGAAGCTAGCGCACGCCGCGTTCAGTCCACCTGAAAACGGCGTGTGCGAGGGGCCTCAGTGACCGCCGGCCGCCGGCCCCGGCTTCGCCCCGAACGGCGGCTTGGCCAGCCAGATCACCAGGATCAGGCCCAGGAAGATCCAACCCAGCACGTGGAACACCTCGTTGAAGGAGATCTGGTAACCCTGCTGGGTGATCATCTGGTTGATCGTCGCCGCCGCGGCAGTGGTGTCGCCGTGGCCGACCTGCTGCATCGCCGCCTGCGCGGTGGGGTTGTACGGCGTGATCTGCTCGGCCAGCTGCGCATGGTGGGTCACCGCCCGGCGCTCCCACATGAAGGTGGTGAGCGAAGCGGCGAAGCTGCCGCCCAGCGTACGCAGGAAGGTGGCCAGGCCGGAGCCGGCGGCAATCTCGTTCTGCTGCAGGTCCGACAGCAGGATCGACAGCACCGGCATGAAGAACAGCGCCACGCCCAGGCCCTGCAGCAGCTGCACCATCGCCACGTGGTAGAAGTCGATCTGCAGGTAGAAGTCCGAGCGCATGAAGCAGGTCACACCCATCACCAGGAACGCCGCACTGGCCAGCCAGCGCAGGTCGATGCGGCTGGCGTACTTGCCCACGATGAAGGTCAGCAGCACCGGAATGATGCCCAGCGGCGCGGTGGCGTAGCCGGCCCAGGTGGAGGTGTAGCCCAGGTTGCGCTGCAGCCACAGCGGCACCATCAGGCCGATCGAGAAGAACGCCGCGTACGCGAGCACCAGCGCCAGCGTGCCGGCGCTGAAGTTGCGGTGACGGAACAGCCGCAGGTTGACGATCGGATCCTTTTCGGTGAGCTCCCAGATCAGGAACACCGCCAATGCCACCGCCGAGATGATGCTGGTGATGACGATGAAGCTGGAATTGAACCAGTCCTCGTCGTTGCCCTTGTCCAGCACCACCTGCAGCGCGCCCACGCCGATGATCAGGGTCACCAGGCCGACGTAGTCGATCTTCGGCCGCTCGGTCTTTTCCTCGCGCCCCTTCATCTGCGCGCCCACCACCATCGAAGCGAAGATGCCGATCGGCACGTTGATGAAGAAGATCCACGGCCACGAATAGTTGTCGGTGATCAGGCCGCCCAGGATCGGGCCGGCGATCGGCGCCACCACGGTGACCATCGCCAGCAACGCCAGCGCCATGCCGCGCTTGGCCGGTGGATAGATCGAGATCAGCAGGCTCTGCGTGATCGGGTACATCGGACCGGCCACCGCGCCCTGGATCGCGCGGAACAGGATCAGCATGCCCATGCTCTGCGAGATGCCGCACAGGAACGAGGTCAGCGCAAACAGCAGCGTCGACCAGATGAACAGCTTTACCTCGCCGAAGCGGCGGGTGAGGAAGCCGGTCAGCGGCAGCGCGATGGCCATGCTCACCGCGAACGAGGTGATCACCCAGGTGCTCTGGTTCGAGCTCACGCCGAGGTTGCCGGCGATGGTCGGCAGCGACACGTTGGCGATCGTCGTGTCCAGCACCTGCATGAAGGTGGCCAGCGACAGGCCGACCGTGGTCAGCGCCAGATTGGGTGGGCGGAAGGCTGTGCTCATGACGACTCGATTGGGGGCGGGGGGTGGGCCGGTGCCGCCGCGGGGACGGCGACACCGGCGCGGCGGTTGGCCTTACTTGCCCTTACCGCCAGCCATGTTGGCGTGGATGATCTGCGCGATGACGCCGTCGGCCTGGGCCAGCTGCTTGTCGTAGACGTCGGTGTTGAGCAGCGGCGCGGTCGGCGGCTGCTGCGCCAGCATCGGACCGTTCTGGTTGTGCAGGCTCACTTCCACATTGCTGGACAGGCCCAGGCGCAGCGGATGCGCGTCGAGCTGCTTGGGCTCGGTGAACACGATGCGCACCGGCACGCGCTGCACGATCTTGATCCAGTTGCCGGTGGCGTTCTGCGCCGGCAACAGCGAGAACGCGCTGCCGGTGCCCACGCCCAGGCTCTGCACCTTGCCCTTGAAGGTGACGTCGCCGCCGTACACGTCCACGTCCACGTCCACCGGCTGGCCGATGCGCATGTGGGTGAGCTGGGTTTCCTTGAAGTTGGCGTCGATCCACACCTGGTGCAGCGGCACCACCGCCATCATCGCCATGCCCGGCGCCACACGCTGGCCCAGCTGCACCGAGCGCTTGGCGACGTAGCCGTCCACCGGCGCCACGATGGTGGTGCGCAGGTCGTCGAGGTAGGCGGCGCGCAGCTTCGCGGCGGCCATCTGGACGTCCGGATGCGAGGCGACCACGGTATCGTCGACCAGCACCTTGGAGGTGTTGTACTGCTGCTGCGCGTTGGTCAGCCCACTCTCGGCATCGGCCAGCGCGTCGCGAGCGTGCGCCAGCTCCTCGGCGGAGATGGCGCCGCTCTTGGCCAGGTTCTTGCGGCGCTCGTAGTCGGCACGGGCCTTGTCCACGGCAACCTGGCGGGCCGCCACGTCGGCCTGTGCGCCGGTGACGGAGTTGTACAGGCCGCGCACCTTGCGCACGGTGTTGGCCAGATTGGCCTTGGCTTCGGCCAGCGCCACGTCGGCGTTGCTCTTATCCAGGCGCACCAGCACGTCGCCCGCATGCACGAGGTCGCCGTCATCGGCGCCGATGCTCACCACGGTACCAGGCAGCTGCGGGGTGATCTGCACCACGTTGCCATTGACGTAGGCGTCGTCGGTGCTTTCGTACCAGCGGCCATCGAGGAAGTACCACGCGGTCCAGGCGATGGCAGCGAGCACCACCAGCACGCCGAGCAGGCGCAGGAAGAAACCGCGGCGGTTGTTCGCCGGCTTGGCCGGCGCGCCGGCCTGGGTGTCGGCCGGAGTGGAAGGTTGGCTGGACATGGGTCAGGCCTCAGGAATGATCGGAAGGGGAGGAGGAGGGGGCATCGGCCGGCGGCGCGGCCGGCGGCACCGCGTCGGCGTTGCGCGGCTGGTAACCGCCACCGAGCGCGGCCAGCAGCTGCACGGACAGATCGACCTGCTGCGCCTTCAGCGCGGCCAGGCCCTGTTCGGCCTGCAGCAGCTGCTGGCGCACGGAGAGCGCTTCGAGATAACTGCCCACGCCGGCGTGATAGCGCTGGCTGGCCAGCTCCCACGCCTGGCTGGCGGCATCCAGGGCACGCTGCTGGGCCTCGACCTGGGTGGCGAGCGAGTCGAGCCCGGAAAGATCGTCTGCGACCTCGTTCACCGCACCCACCAGGGTCTGGTTGTACTGCGCCACGGCCAGGTCGTAGGCGGCGTCCTTGCGATCGAGGTTGGCGCGCAGGCGGCCACCGTCGTAGATCGGCAGGCTCAGCGTGGGGCCGAGCTGGTAGAACCGCGCCGGCAGCTGGAACAGGTTGGTGCCGCCGGTGGCGAGCACGCCGGCCAGGGCGCCGATGCTGAGGTTGGGCAGGAATTCGGTCTTGGCCGCGGCGATGTCCTTTTGCGCCGCCTCAACGCGCCAGCGCGCCGCAACGAGATCCGGGCGGTGGCCGATGAGGTCGCCCGACAGGTTCGCCGGCACCGCCACCGCGGTCGGTTGCAGCACCGCCGGACGACCGATCGCCAGGCCGCGGTCCGGGCCCTTGCCGAGCAGCATCGACAGCGCCGAGCGGGCGGCATCCACCGCGCGGTCGGCCACGGCCTGGGCGCGCTGCGCCAGCGCCACCTCGGCGTCGCCTTGCTTGAGCTGCAGCGTGCTGTCCACACCGGCGTCGACGCGCTGGCGGGTCAGCTTGCGCGCCTCGCTGGCGCGCTGGAACTCGGCGTCGGCGACGTCCTTCTGGGCGAACGCATAACCGAGCTGCGCATAGGCGCGTGCCACGTTGGCGGACAGCTGGATGCGCGCCGCGCGCGTCTCGATGTCGGCGGCCTTGGCGGCGCCCACGGCCGCCTGCCAGGCGGCCTTCTTGCCGCCCCACAGGTCCAGCCCCCAGTTGAAGCTGGCGTAGGCGTACTTGGCGGTAACGAAATGGCCGCCACCTACGTCCGGCGGCACCGCCGTGGTCGGCAAGCGCGCGCCGGAGACGGCGGCGCCGGCGTTCACGCTGGGGCCGCGCGCGGCGTTGGCGCTGCCCACCTCGGCCTGCGCGGCACGCGCGCGGGCGTCGGCGACGGCGAGGCTGGGGTTGTCGCGCAGCGCCTCGGCGATCAGCGCGCCGAGCTGGGGATCGCCCAGCGCGGCCCACCAGTCCTCACTCGGCCAGGTGGCTTCGGCGGCATGCAGGCGCGCCAGGCTTTGCGCGGTGGCCAGCGTGGACGGATCGGTCGGCGTGCCGCGGGGATGCAGGCCGCCGCTGCTGGCGCAACCGGCCAGGGCAAGGGCGAGCCCGATGCCCGCGGCGAAGGAGTGCAGACGCATGGTCATGATCTCTGGGGAAAGGGGAGTCGGGTCGGGGAATCAGGACTTGTCGCGCAGCGCGTGCAGCACGCGCTCCAGGTAGTCGTGCAGTTGCTCGCGCTCGGTGAGGCTGAGCGAGCGCTGGGCCGCTTCCAGCACGCGGTCGTTGCAGTCGGTGAGCCGCTGCCACAGCCCATCGCCGACCTCGGTCAGCTCGATGCGCAGCGCGCGGCGATCCTGCTCGTGCGGCGTGCGGCGCAGAAAGCCCTTGGCCTCGAGCTGGTCGAGCTGGCGGGTCATGGCGCCGCCGTCCAGCTCCACCGAGCGCGCCAGCTCGCTGGCGCTCATCGGGCCGAGCCGGGCCAGCCGCTTGAGGATCAGGAACTGGGTGAAACGCAGGTCGATCTCCTGCGCGGCCAGCTCGGCTTCCATCGCGCGGACGATCTCGGAGCGAACCAGGCCGAGCAGCACGCCGAGGCTCTCGGCGGGACCCTTGAGGATGGGAGCGGTGGGGTTGGCGGTGTTCATAGCCGCGCATTCTATTGCCGCAAGTTTATTTGTCAAGGCAAATATCTCGGCAACAGCCTTTGCAGCGGCAAAACTCCCGCGGCGCCCGACCCGCCTGCCGCGGGGCGCGGCCGCTGGCGTGACAAACGCCGCGGAGCCAGGCAGACTTCTGAAATACTTATTTCAATGAAATATGAATAACGATCCCCTCCCCACCGCGCTCCTGCACCGGCGCGCGCAGGACACCGCCCGCCTGCTGCAGGCGTTGGCCCATCCCACGCGCCTGTTGGTGCTATGCCGCCTGTTCCGCCAGGGCGAGGCCAGTGCGGGCGAACTGTCGACCCAGTTGGGGATCGCGCCCTCGGCCCTGTCGCAGCACCTGGCACGCATGCGCGAAGAGGGACTGCTGGAGCAGCGACGCCAGGCCCAGCAACTGTTCTACCGGCTGGGCAACGAGGCCTCGGCCCACGTGCCCGCGCTGCTCACCAGCCTGTGCGCGCTGCCCCCGGAGCCCGCCCAACCGTCAGGAGACGACCCGATGAAAGCTTCCGCTCTGGCCGCCGTGCTCGGCCTGGCCCTCACCCATGCCGGCGCGATCGCCGCAGACGGGTTCTGGATCACCCCCACCATCGAGGGCGCCGGCAGGATCCATCCGCTGCCGCAGGCGCACTACCAACCCGACGCGCGTGCGTCCTACAAGGTGGTGTTCAGCCTCACCGGGGCGGGCCAGCCCGATCAGGTCAATCCGGGGCTGCAGCGCGTCGCCCGCACGGTGAACCTGTACACGCACGCGGGCGTGCCGCTGAGCCACCTGCACTTCGTGGCGGTGGCTTCCGGCGCGGCCACGCCACTGGCGCTGGACGACGCGCATTACCAGGCCGCGTTCGGCCAGCCCAACCCCAACCTGCCGGTGATCGCCCGCCTGCGCGAGGCCGGTGTCGACGTGGCGGTCTGCGGCCAGGCCGTGGCCGAGCACGACTACCCGTACGAGGCGGTCGACCACCGCGTCACGCTGGCCCTGTCAGCGTTGACCACGATCACCGAATTGCAGCAGCAGGGCTATGCCCTGATGCCGCTTTGAACCCCCTGCAACCGATCACGACACGGGATGACACGATGAATCGTCGATGGGACGTCATCGCCGCCTCGCTGCTGGCGGCTGTCGCCAGCCTGGCCGGCACCGGCACGGCACACGCGCAGGACGCGGCGCAGATCGCCACCCAGGGCAACGGCAAAGGCGCGCCCCCGTGCCTGGGCTGCCACGGCGTCGATGGAGCCGGCCAGGCGGCCGCCGGGTTTCCGCGGTTGGCCGCGCTGGACGCCACGTATCTGCGTCGCCAGCTGGACAGCTTCGCCGACGGCAGCCGCGAGAACCCGGTGATGAAGCCGATCGCCACCGCGCTCTCCAGCGAGGAACGCCTGGCGCTGGCCGGCTACTACAGCCACCTGCCTCTGCCGCCGACGCTGGCGCATCCCACCGCACCGGCACCGGTGCCGGACAGCCGCGGCGCGCTGCTCGCCACGCGCGGGCGCTGGAGCCAGCAGGTGCCGGCCTGCGAGCAATGCCATGGACCGGGCGGGGTGGGCGTGGGCACGGCTTTCCCGCCGCTGGCCGGGCAGTCCGCGGCGTACATCGCCGCGCAGCTCAAGGCCTGGCAGCAGGGCAGTCGGCACAACGACCCGCTGGCGCTGATGCAGCACATCAGCAAGGCGCTGGACGAAGAAGACATCAAGGCGGTGGCGGGATGGTTCGCCGCGCAGCCGCTGAATCACGCGGAGACTACGCCATGACACGCCATCGACTCCTGCTTCCGGCGATGGCGGCGGTGCTGCTGGCCGCCTGCCAGCCCTCGTCCCCCGCCAGCGACACCGGGCCGGCCAAACCGGCCTCCACGCCGGCCGCGCCGGCAAGCCCCGCATCGGTAGCCAAGTCGACCGCGCCGACGCCTGCCACCGCCTTCACGCCACCGCCGGAGTCGGCGATCCCCAAGGGTCCGTTCGGCGACATGGTGCGCGAGGGCCGCGAGCTGTTCGTGCATACCGCCGAGAAGGCGCCGGCGTATGTCGGCAACGGCCTGACCTGCGCCAACTGCCACCTCGATGCGGGCCGCCAGCCGAACTCGGCGCCGCTGTGGGGCGCCTACGGCATGTATCCGGCCTACCGCAGCAAGAACAAGCACGTGAACAGCTTTGGCGAGCGGCTGCAGGGCTGCTTCAAGTACAGCATGAACGGCAAGGCGCCGCCGCTGGACAGCCACGAGATGCTGGCGCTGGAAACCTACGCCTACTGGATGGCCAGCGGCGCGCCGATCGGCGTGAAGCTGGACGGCGCCGGCTATCCGAAGCAGGGCTTCAAGCCGTCGCAGCCGCCTGACTACGCGCGCGGCGAGACGGTGTTCCAGCGCGACTGCGCGCTGTGCCACGGCAGCGACGGCCAGGGTCAGAAGGTGGCCGGGCGCTACGTGTTCCCGCCGCTGTGGGGACCCGATTCGTTCAACTGGGGCGCCGGCATGCATCAGCTCGACAATGCCGCCGCCTTCATCAAGGCGAACATGCCGCTGAGCCGCGGCAACACCTTGAGCGATCAGGACGCTTGGGACGTGGCGATGTACATGGACGCTCATGAGCGCCCGCAGGACCCGCGCTTCAAGGGCGACCTTGCGCAGACTCGCAAGGATTTCCACGACACCCCGATGTCGCTCTACGGCACCACCGTCAACGGCCACCTGCTGGGCTCCCAGCCGGCCAAACGCTAGGACCCGCCATGACTGTTTCCTTCCTGCTCCGTCGCGCCGCGGCGGGGACGGGCGCCGCCTTTCTCGCACTGGGGCTGGCCGGCGGCGCACATGCTGCCGACACCCCGGTGGGCGCGACCACGCTCGGCGGCAAGCTGTTTCTCGACGTCAGCCACCTCAACGCGTACCGCAACGGCCAGCGCACCGCGACGAGCCGCAACGGCGCCGACCTCAAGCGCTTCTACCTGGATCTGGACCACCGCTTCAGCGACGTGTGGTCGGCGCACCTCACCACCGACATCAACTGGGCGCGCGACAGCTCGCCCACCGACCTGTGGCTGAAGCACGCCTACCTGCAGGGCGCCTTCAGCAAGGCGCTGGTGCTGCGCTTCGGCTCGGCGCCGTTGCCGTGGGCGGGCTTCGTGAACCAATGGTCGGGCTATCGCTACGTGGACAAGGAGCTGGTGACGCGGTTGACGTTCGGCGCGTCGGCCGACTGGGGCGTGCACGCGCTGGGCGCGCTCGGTGACGGCGGCCGGCTACAGTACGCCACCTCGGTGATCTCCGGCTCCAGCTTCAAGCACCCGCGCACCGGCGACCGGCCCGATGTGGAAGCGCGCGTGGCGTGGCAGCCGAGCGCGCACAGCGTGCTGGCTGTCGGCGGCTACGACGGCGAGCGCGCGCTGGGTGGCGGCAACCTGCCCACCTACCATACCGCCCGCCGCTGGGACGCCATGGCGGCCTACGCCACCCAGTATGTGCGCCTGGGTGCGCAGTATTTCCGTGCGATGGACTGGAACCAGGTGCGCAGTCCGCGGGGCGACCGCGCCAGCGGCTGGTCGGCCTGGGCCAGCGTGGTGCTGGACCCGCGCTGGGCCGTCTTCGCCCGCTACGACCGCGCCGACACCAGTGCATCGCTCGATCCCTCGAGGCGCGACCACTACGCCAACCTCGGCGTGGCCTACCGCGTGTCCCGGCAGGTGCAGCTGGCGGCGGTGTACAAGCGCGAGCGCATCTCGCACGAACACCTCGCGCTCAGCTCCAGCAACGAGCTGGGCGTCTACGCACAGATTGGCTTTTGAGCCCGGCGGTCGCGCACGCATGAGCGACCCGGCATGAACCTCGGCCCGTGGGCGCTGGCCACCGGCCCGCTGGCCCTGCTGCTGGGCGCCATCGTGGCGCTGGCCGTGGAGGCGCACCTGCACCGGCAGGGCGCCGGGCGCGTGGAGGGCACCCTGTGGTGGCTGCTCGGCGCCGGCGTGGTCGCGGCGCGACTGGCGCATGGCGTCGCCTGGTGGCCGGACTATGCGCGCGAGCCGGCCAACCTGATCGACCCGCGCCCGGGCGGATTCGTCGCCTGGGCCGGCCTGCTGACGGTGCTCGGCGGCGCGGGCGTGGTGGCCTGGCGCGCGCCGGCGAAGCGTCGCCCCCTGCTGCTTGCCGTCGCGGCCGGCTGCCTCACCTGGGGCTTGGTGAGCCTGACCGCGTGGCGGTTGGAGCGCGCCACGCAGCAGCTGTTGCCGGCGATAGCGCTGACGGACCTGGACGGACGCGACGTGGCGATCGATACGCTGGCCGGGCAACCGCTGGTGATCAACGTGTGGGCCACCTGGTGCGGCCCGTGCCGGCGTGAACTGCCGATGCTGATCGAAGCACAGCGCCGCCTGCCGGGCGTGCGGTTCGTATTCGTCGATGCCGGCGAGACAGCCGATGCGGTGCGGCGATTCTTTTCCTCGCAGGGGTTGCAGGCGCCCCGCCATGTGCTGCTGGACACCGGCGGCGCGCTGGTCGCGCACTACAACGTGCGCGGCTATCCCACCACCTTGTTCATGGATGCGCGCGGTCAACTGCGCGATACCCACCTGGGCGAACTGTCCGCGGCCACGCTGGCCGAATCGCTGCGGCGCGCCACGCCCGCCACCCCATCCGACGACTCTGGAGCACACCCGTGAAACGATGGCTTGTCCTACTAGCATCCCTGGCGATGGCCGGCTGCAGCAGCGCCAGCGAGAACCCGACCTTGCCTGCGCCGGTGCAGGCGCTGGCCACCAAGGGCATCACCATCAAGGGGCCGCTGCCGGCGCCGAAGGGCTATCGCGGCTTCGTCGGCGAATACCGCGGCCGCGCATTGCCGGTGTACCTGCTGCCGGATGGCGAGCACACGGTGATCGGCTCACTCTACGACCGCGCCGGCAACGACCTCACCAGCGACGCTCTGGAAGGCGCCGCCGCGCCGGTGCTGGATGAGACCACCTGGACCGCGCTCGGCAAGACGCGCTACATCGCCGAAGGCGCCGCCCACCCCAAACGCATCGTCTACGTGTTCACCGACACCGAGTGCCCGTACTGCCACAAGCTGTGGGCCGCCACCCAGCCGCTGCTGGCCGATGGCGACGTGCAGGTGCGGCACATTCTGGTGGCGGTGATCGCGCCGCAAAGCCCGTACCGGGCCGCGGCGATCCTCGACGCCGCCGACCCGCTGGCCGCCCTGCAGAAGCATGAGCAGAGCTTCGGCCACAGCACGGTGGCGCCGGCCAAGACGCTCGCACCCGCGACCGAGGCGGCACTGGTGGCCAACGGCGCACTGATGGACAAGCTTGGGGTGCAGGGCACGCCCGCCACGGTGTACCGCGACGCCGGTGGCGCCATCCGCATCGCCGACGGCTTGCTGCCGGACGCCCGGCTGAAGGCAATCTTCGGCCCGCGCTGACTCCTCCGTGCTCGACCGTTTGGGGGTGCGCGCCGGCATCGACCGGAACCGTGCCCCCCGGCGGCTGACGCGATCGGTCGCCACGCCGCCTTGCAGCGGCGAAACGAGGCACGTGTACCGGGGGCGATCGCTCCCGGTGGCCGTTGGCTAAATGCCGGCTGTCCGGAAGCGGGAGGCGGCGGGCCGTTGCTTGCACGGGCCTTCTGCCGCCTATATATTCGTATCTTCGAATATTAAAAATAAAGACGATGCACCCGTACCTTTCTTCTCTCCTCGGCGGCACCCTGATCGGCACCGCCGCCGTGCTGCTGATGGGCAGCCTGGGCCGGATCACCGGCATCAGCGGCATCGCCAGCGGCGTGTTCATCGGTGATCGCGGCGACCGCGGCTGGCGGGTCGCCTTCATCGCCGGCCTGGTCGCCGGGCCGCTGCTGCTGGGCGTACTCGGCCAAGACCGCGGCATCGGCGCGCCGCAGGTCGGGCTGCCGCTGATGGCGCTGGCCGGCTTGCTGGTGGGCGTGGGTACGCGCCTGGGCAGCGGCTGCACCAGCGGCCACGGCGTGTGCGGCATCGCCCGTCTGTCGCCCCGCTCCCTGCTGGCTACCGGCGTGTTCATGACCTTCGGTATCGCCACGGTATTCGTCATGCGCCATCTGCTCGGGAACGCCTGATCATGAAAATCACCATCGCACTGATTGCCGGCCTCGTGTTCGGCCTCGGCCTGAGCCTGGGCGGGATGACCCAGCCGGCCGTGGTGCTGGGCTTCCTCGACCTATTTGGCACCTGGGATCCGCGCCTGGTGTTCGTGATGGGCGGCGCCGTGCTGACCACCGCGATCGGCTACCGGCTGGTGTTCCGCCGCGACCAGCCGCTGTTCGAATCGGACTTCCAGTTGCCCGCCGCCCGGCGATTCGACGCGCGGCTGATCGGCGGCTCGGCGCTGTTCGGCATCGGCTGGGGCATTGCCGGCTACTGCCCGGGCCCGGCGCTGGCCTCGCTCGGCGGCGGTGCACCGTCGCTGCTGGTGCTCGTGGCAACGATGGTCGCCGGCTGGTGGCTGGCGGCGAAGATTCCTGCGGCGCGCGCGTAAGCGCGCCCTCCCCACGCGACAGGAGATGACCATGCAACGTCCCGACGTGAAAGCGTTCTTCGATGAACCGAGCAACACCTTCAGCTACGTGGTCAGCGACCCGGCGACCAAGCGCGCCGCGGTGATCGACAGCGTGCTCGACTACGACGCCGCCTCCGGCCGCACCCGCCGCGATTCGGCCGACGCCATCGTCGCCTGGGTGCGCGAGCACGGCCTCGACGTGGACTGGGTGATCGACACCCACGTGCACGCCGACCACCTCTCCGCCGCGCCCTACATCCAGCAGCAGCTGGGCGGCAAGCTGGGCATCGGCGAGCACATCCGCACCGTGCAGAGCACCTTCGGCAAGCTGTTCAACGCTGGCACCGAGTTCGCCCGCGACGGCAGTCAGTTCGATCACCTGTTCGCCGACGGCGAGCAGTACCGCGTAGGCAACATCGACGCGGTGGCGATCCACACGCCCGGCCACACGCCGGCGTGCATGACCCACGTGATCGGCGACGCGGCATTCGTCGGCGACACGCTGTTCATGCCCGACTACGGCACCGCGCGCTGCGACTTTCCTGGCGGCGACGCGGCCACGCTGTACCGCTCGATCCAGAAGATCTACGCGCTGCCGGAATCCACGCGCATCTTCCTGTGCCACGACTACAAGGCGCCGGGACGCGACGACTACGCCTACGAGACCACCGTGGCCGCCGAGAAGCACGGCAACCTGCACGTGCGTGACGGCGTCGATGAAGCGGCGTTCGTGCAGATGCGCAACGCGCGCGACGCCACGCTGGCGATGCCCAAGCTGATCCTGCCCTCGGTGCAGATCAACATGCGCGCCGGCCACAAGCCGCCGCCGGACGACAACGGCGTGAGCTACCTGAAGATCCCGCTCGACGCGCTCTGAAAACCTGCCCTGCCTCCGCTCCCCCGAGGGAATGACCATGCCCATCAAACGCCTCACCGATACGCTCAGTGTCGCCCCGCAGATCAGCGAGGGCGACCTGGCCGCGCTCGCCGCGCAGGGCTTTCGCAGCGTGATCAACAACCGTCCCGACGGCGAAGCCGACGATCAGCCGGCCAGTGCCGTGCTGGAAGCCGCCGCCGCGCGCGCGGGCCTGGTCTATCGCGATATCCCGGTGATCTCCGGCCAGCTGCAGGACGCCCAGGTGGCCGCCTTCGGCAAGGCGCTGGCCGAGCTGCCGGCGCCGGTCCTGGCGTTCTGCCGCACCGGCACGCGATCCACCACGCTGTGGGCGCTGGATGCCGTGCGCTCACGGTCGGTGGCCGAGGTCGTGCATACCGCCGCCCAAGCCGGCTACGACCTCGACGCCCTGCGCCCACGGCTGGAGCAGGCGCGGCAGGCGGGGCGTTCGTGATGGCGCCCGGCAAGGCCGCAGCGGAGCTGGCGCCGACGCCCGACGCCGAGCTGCCGATGGAGCGCATGCAGGCGTACGCCGACGAGGCGATCGCCACGCTCAAGGCCATGGCCAGCCGCAACCGGCTGATGCTGCTGTGCCAGCTGATCCCGGGCGAGCGCTCGGTGGGCGAGCTGGCGCAGGCGCTGGGGCTGGCGCAGAGCGTGGTCTCCCAGCACCTCTCGCTGCTGCGGCGCGACGGCGTGGTGAGCGGCCGGCGCGAGGCGCAGTCGATCTACTACCGCATCAGCGATGCCCGCGTGCAGGCGCTGATGCAGACGCTGTTCGACCAGTTCTGCCCGCTCTGACCCAAGGCCATCCTTCATGCTCCATCTCGATTTCATGCAGGCCCTGCTGGCGATCGCCTGCGGCTCGGCCGTCGGCTTCTCGCTGGCGCTGATCGGTGGCGGCGGCTCGATCCTCGCCGTGCCGCTGCTGCTCTACGTGGTGGGTGTGCACGATCCGCACCTGGCGATCGGCACCAGCGCGCTGGCGGTATCGCTCAACGCGTTCGCCAACCTGATTCCGCACGCGCGCGCCGGCCACGTGCGCTGGAAGGCCGCTTTCATCTTCGCGGCCACCGGCGTGGTCGGCGCCTTCATCGGCTCGACCATCGGCAAGGCGGTGAACGGCCAGCGGCTGCTGGTGCTGTTCGCGATCCTGATGATCGTGGTGGCGCTGCTGATGCTGCGCGGTCGCCGCGGCGGCGGACCGGACCGCTACCCGCTGCCGCACGCCAACCCGCGCCTGGCTGGCGTGGGCCTGGGTGCCGGCGCGCTGTCGGGCTTCTTCGGCATCGGCGGCGGCTTCCTGATCGTGCCGGGGCTGATGCTGGCCAGCGGCATGGAGATCATCCACGCCATCGGCACCTCGCTGTTCGCGGTAGGCGCGTTCGGCCTCACCGCCGCCACCAACTACGCGGTCTCCGGCCTGATCGACTGGCCGGTGGCCGCCGCCTTCATCGGCGGCGGCGTGGCCGGCGGCTGGCTCGGCGCACACGGCGCGAAGAAGCTCGCCAAGACCCGCGGCGCACTCAACGCGATCTTCGCCGGCGTGATCATCGTGGTGGCGATCTACATGCTGTTCCACTCGCTGCGCGGCTGAGGCCGTCCATGGCCGGCCGCGTGGGCGCTCAGGGCGTCGCCGCGCGACCCTTCACGTAGGTGTCGAACAGCTCGTCGATGCGGCGGTACTCGTCGTACCACGAGTCCGGGTGCACGAAGCCGTGGCGCTCCAGCGGGTAGAGCGAGATCCAGAAGTTCTTCTTGTGCAACTCGATCAGGCGCTGGTAAAGGCGGATCGAATCGGCGGTCATCACGTTGTCATCGATCAGGCCGTGCTGGATCAGCAGCGGGTCGGCGAGGTTCGCCGCGTACTCGATCGGCGAACTGGTCTTGTACGCCTCCGGATCGAGCTGCGGATCGTTGAGGATGTTCGAGGTGTACTCGTGGTTGTAGGTGACCCAGTCCGACGGCGGGCGCAGCGCCGCACCCGCGGCGAACTCGCCCGGCGCGCGCAGCAGCGCCATCTCGGTCATGAAACCGCCGTAGCTTCCGCCGTAGATGCCCACGCGCTTCGGATCGACGCCGTGCTGCTTCACCAGCCAGGCCTTACCGTCGAGGATGTCCTCCAGCTCCGGGTGGCCCATGTGTTGGTAGATCGCGGTGCGCCAGGCGCGGCCGTAACCCTCCGAGGCGCGGTAGTCCATATCCAGCACCACGTAGCCTTTCTGCACGAGCCGGTTGTGAAACATCTGCTCGCGGAAGTAGTAGGTGGAGCCCAGCGTCACGTCCTGGGTGTAGCCGGCGCCGTGCACGAAGATCACCGCCGGGCGCGAGGCTAGCGCGTCGGTCTCGTTGGCCGGACCGTAGTACTTGGCATAGATCACCCCGGCGCCGTGCGAGGAGGGCACCTGGACGATCTTTGGCGCGATCCAGTCGTGCGCCATGTAGGCCGGCTTCATGGTGTCGGTCAGCTCGCGCGGCGTGCCGCCGGCGGCGCTCTGCACCGCAAGCTGGCTGAACACGTAGGGCGATGAGTGCAGCACGGCGAGCTGCTGGCCGTCCGGCGACAGCGCGAACTCGTCCATGCCCTGGTACTGGGTGATCCGGTTCAGTTCGCCGCCCGCCGCCGGCACGCGGTAAACGTCGTAGCTGTACGGCGCCACGCGGTTGGAGCGCAGGTAGAACCAGCGGCCGTCCGCGCTCAACTGCGGATGGCTGAGCTCGAACTGGCCCGAAGTGAGCGGCTTCGCCTTGCCGTCCAGCGGCTTGGTGTAGAGCTGCGAGTAGCCGGTCTGCTCGCTCAGGTACCACAGCGTGCGGTTGTCCTTCAGCCAGCCGAAATCGTTGAAGTTCCAGTTGATCCAGGCGTCGTCGTGCAAGCGCTGCTGGTTCACCAGCGCGTGGTGGGTGAAATCGACGCTGGCGATCCAGCGGTCCTTGTTGTCGATCGCGCGCAGCTGGATGGCGAGCTGGGAGCCGTCGTCGCTCCACACGATGCCGCCGCCGGAGCCGTCGTCATCGGTGGAAATGATGTGCACCGGGCGCACGTCGGGCGCGGCCAGCGCCTTGGCGCCGTCTTCGTCACCGGCCTTTTCGCGCGCGGCGATGGCCTTGCTGCGCAAGGCTTTCAGCGGGTCGTCCTTGATGCCGGGGAGCGCCGCGGTGTCGAGCGCGTAGCTGGTGTGGGTGGACAGATCCAGCAGCAGCAGCGACTGCGGCGTCGGATCCTTGCGGCCGACGTAGCTGCGCGCGTCCTTGGCCTCGGTGTAGCCCGAGTCGGTGACGTAGTGGATCACCTTCGGCGCCTCGCCCTTGGCGGCGTCTTTGGGCACGGTCACCAGCAGCATCCAGCGGCCGTCCGGCGAGAGCTCGGTGTCCACTGTGGTGACCTTGTCGCCCAGCCAGAACGGCTCGGGTGCGCGACCGGGATCGGCCGCCTGCAGCGCCTTTTCCTGCGCGCGCTCGGCCTCCTTGTCGGCCTTGAGCTGGCGCAGCGTGGAGAACAGCGCGCGCTGGTGGTCGCGCAGCGTGTCGGGCTTCTCCACCTGCGGATCGTCGGCGAACTTCAGCACGGCGGCCGGGGCGCTGACGCCGCTAGCGAGGTCGTAGGTGAACCAGTCGTTGCCCTGGCGGTACTGCAGCGCACGCCCGTCGGCGGAAAACTGCGGCGACGATTCGTCCTCCGGCGTGCGGGTGACCTGACGGCGGCGGCCGCTGGCCAGATCCACCACGAACACGTCGCCGTGGCGGATGAAAGCCGCGTGCGAGTGGCGGCGGTCGAACACGGCCGGGCCGTCGGCCTGCGCCACCGCGGCCGGGTCGAGCTTCTCGCTCTTGCCGGTGGCGGGATCGACCCGATACAGATCGCGCACCGGGCTGCCGTCGCGCTGCACTTGGTAGTAGATCGATCGACCGTCCACGCTCCAGTACGGCGACTCGACCGGGTGCCCGATCCAGTCCGGGTTGGCCATGATGGTTTCCATGTCCAGCCGCTTGTGCGCCGACGGTGCCGGCGTGGCGGCGTAGGCAGGCAGCACGAGCAGGGCCGCAAGGCCGGCGAGCACGGTTCGATGCATGGGTCGCTCCACGTTGGCAATCCTTCAAGCGTAGCGAGCATGCAAGGGTTCGCACACCGGCCGTTGGTCAGGGGTGTCGTCGCACGCTGTTACGATGCGGCCCCACGCCACCACGGAAGCCCCCCCCATGAGCCTGCTGCCCTGCGTCGAACGCGAGACCGGCGCGAACCCGAGCCACAGCGTGATCTGGCTGCACGGGCTGGGCGCGGACGGCAACGATTTCGTGCCGATCGTGCCCGAGCTGGTGGCGCGCGACTGGCCAGCGCTGCGCTTCGTGTTTCCGCATGCGCCGGTGCAGCCGGTGACGGTGAACGGCGGCATGCCGATGCGCGCGTGGTACGACATCGTCGGCTTCGACCTGATGAGCCGCCAGGACGAAGCCGGCATGCGCGCGTCGATCGCCGCGGTGGAGGCGCTGATCGCGCGCGAGCACGAGCGCGGCGTACCCAGCGAGCGCATCGTGCTGGCCGGCTTCTCGCAGGGTGGCGCGATCGCCCTGGCCGCGGGCCTGCGCCACGCGCAGAAGCTGGCCGGCATCGTGGCGCTGTCTACCTACCTGCCGCTGGGCGCTGCGCTCGCCGCCGAACGCAGCGCGGCGAATGCCGACGTGCCGATCTTCTGGGGCCACGGCACGATGGATCCGGTGGTGATCCTGCAGCGCGGGCTGGACTCGCGCGCGGCGCTCGAAGCGCTCGGTTATGCGATCGACTGGCACACCTACCCGATGCCGCACTCGGTCTGCGCCGAGGAAATCGCCAACCTGCGCGACTGGTTCGGCGCCCGCCTGCGCAGCTGACCGTCGGCGCTGCATACTGCGCCGATGCGACCCGCCCCACGTCCACCTCGCGAGCACATGCCCCTGCCGGACTTCTGCCGGCTGCCGGCGCTGTTCGCCCTGCTGGTCGTGGGCGCGCTCACCGTCACTGTGATGTGGCTGGCGCCGGATACCCGCTTTGGCTGGCGCGGCTACAGCGTGGGCATGACCTTCGTGGCATGGCTGGCGGTGCTGGTGACGCTCACCCTGTGCAAGGCGCGGCCGTGGCTGCAGCACCTGTCCGGCTGGATGCCCTATGCCGGCGTGTGGCTGCTGATCGTGGTGATCGTGATCGTCGCCAGCGCGGTGGCCCGCTGGATGGACACCACGCTGCACATGGCGCTGATCCACGGCGGCTACGGCCAGTTCGTGCGCGACAACGCGCTGATCGCCGCCCTGCTCGGTGCCGCGCTGCTGCGCTACTTCTACGTGCTGGCGCAATGGCAGCTGCGTCTGGCCGCCGCTGCGCGGGCGCAGGTGGCCGCGTTGCAGGCGCGCATCCGCCCGCACTTCCTGTTCAACAGCATGAACACCGTGGCGGCACTGGTGCGGGTCGATCCGGACGCCGCCGAGCGCACGGTGGAGGATCTCTCCGAACTGTTTCGCGCCGCGCTCGGCGAGCATCGCAGTGGCGACGGCACGCTCGCCGAGGAGCTCAACCTGGTGGAGCGCTACCTGGCGATCGAGCAGTTGCGCCTCGGCGACCGGCTGCGCGTGCGGCGCGAGCTGCACGATCTGCCGCCGGACTTTCCGCTGCCGCGCCTGCTGCTGCAGCCGCTGGTGGAGAACGCGGTGCGGCACGGCATCCAGCCACGGCGCGAGGGCGGCGAAATCCTGCTGGCCGGCGGTCGCGAGCAGGGTATGCTGTGGATCGAGATCGCCAATCCGCTGCCGGATGAGCCGGCGCCCGGCGGTCACGGGCTGGGCCTGGACAACGTGCGTCAGCGCGTGGCGTATCGCTATGGCAGCCGCTCGCGGGTGGACGCTGGGCCGCTGGGCGAGCGCTTCGTGGTCCGTTTGCGCTTGCCGCTGGAGACAGCGCGCCATGGCTGAGCTCGCCTGCACACCCTTCGGAGCGGCGCCATGCGCGTGCTGATCGCCGACGACGAGCCGCTGGCGCGGATGCGCCTGGCCGCCCTGCTGGGCGAGTGCGAGGGCGTGCAGGTGGTCGGCAGCGTGGGCGACGGCGAGGCGGCGCTGGCGGCGGTCGCCGAACTGGCGCCGGACGTGCTGCTGCTGGATATCAACATGCCCGGCCTGGACGGCACCGCGCTGGCGCGCCGGCTCGGCGCACGCGCGCGGCCGCAGGTGGTGTTCTGCACCGCCTATGAGAACCACGCGATCGAGGCGTTCGAACTGGGTGCGGTCGATTACCTGCTCAAGCCGGTGCGCCTGGACCGGCTGCGCGAAGCGCTGCAGCGAGCGGCACGACGACTGGAGGCCCTCCCCCGCGAACCGTCCGGTTACCTGCACGGACGGCTACGCGGCGAGCAGGTGCGCATCGCGCTGGACGAGGTGATCTCGCTGCTGGCCGACGAGAAGTATGTGACCGTGCAGCACACCAGGGGCGAGCTGCTGATCGAGGAATCGCTGCGCCAACTGGAGGACACCTACCCGCAGCAGCTGGTGCGATTGCATCGCAATTGCCTGGTTCCCCATGCGCGCCTGGTGGGTCTGAAAACGCTGGCCGACGGCCGCACGCTGGCGCGCCTGGCCGGCACCGAGCTGCAGCCCGAAGTGAGCCGCCGCAATCTGCCCGCGTTGCGCAAGCTGCTGCGCATGGGCTGACGCGGCAACGTCGCAGGGTCGAGCGCATCGATCGATCTGCGCGACAATGTGCCGTTGTCCCCTGCCGCGGAGCGAAGCATGACCCCGACCACCCTGCGTATCGCCACCCGCAAGAGCGCGCTCGCGCTGTGGCAGGCCGAGCACGTGGCTGCGTTGCTGCGCGCGGCGCACCCCGGTCTGGTGGTGGAGCTGGTGCCGATGAGCACGCGCGGCGACGAGATCCTCGATCGCCCGCTGGCGACGATCGGCGGCAAGGGGCTGTTCCTTAAGGAGCTGGAAGTGGCGATGCTCGAAGGGCGCGCCGAGCTCGCCGTGCATTCGCTCAAGGACGTGCCGGCCGAGCTGGAGGCGGGCTTCGTGCTGCCGGCGATTCTGCCGCGCGCCGACGCCGCCGACGCCTTCGTGAGCAACCACTACGCCGATCTGGCCGCGCTACCGTTAGGCGCGCGTGTGGGCACCTCCTCGCTGCGGCGTCAGGCCCAGCTGCGCGCCACGCGTCCGGATCTGGAACTGCTCGACCTGCGCGGTAACGTCGGCACGCGCCTGGCCAAGCTCGACGCCGGCGAGTACGACGCGATCCTGCTGGCCTGCGCCGGGCTGGAACGGCTGGGCCTGGGCAGGCGCATCCGCAGCCTGCTGGTGGCGCCGGACTGGCTGCCGGCGCCGGGGCAGGCGGCGATCGCGGTCGAGGCACGCGACGACCAGCCGGCGGTGCTCGAGCTGCTGCGCGCGCTCGACGATGCCGACACCCGCGTCACCGTGACCGCCGAGCGCGCGATGAACCATGCCCTCGGTGGCAGCTGCACGGTGCCGGTGGGCGCGTGGTGCGTGCGTACCGAACATGGACTGGACCTGCGCGGCCTGGTCGGCGATGCCGCGGCGGGCCGACTGATCGTGGCCGCGGCGCAGGGTCCGGCCGATGCCCCCGAGGCACTCGGGCGCGAGGTGGCCGAGGCACTGCTGGCGCAGGGCGCGCGCAGCCTGCTCGATCGCGGCCACTGAGCGTCGCCATCCGCGCAAGCAAAAGGCCGGCTGCGCGAGCAGCCGGCCTTTTGCTTCTTTAGCCCACGCTGGAACGAAGGCTCAGAAGTTGTAGACGAGGTTGGTCGTGGTGAGCGTGTCGGTGCTCTTCGTGCCGGGCTGGGTGTCGCTGTTGTAGCGCACCTGGAAGCCGAGCTTGAGCGCCATCTTCTTGGTCATGCTGACCGACAGGCCGGCGTCGTTCTGGTAGTACTTGTTCTTCGAGCCCGCTTCGAGCAGCAGCGTGTCCTCAAAGGCGGTGTTGTCGGTGAGGCGATACTTGTAGTTCACCAAGCCGCGCGCCACGCCCTCGCCGACCGTGTCCTGGCGCACCGGTACGGTGACGCCGCCTACGTCCTGCAGCTCGTTGGCCGGGCGGTAACGCTTGTAACCGGGACCGATTTCGAACGACAGCTCGGTGCGCTGGTTCTTCAGCGCGATGTAGCCGTAGCCGAGCGATACCGTGCCCTGCCACAGGTTGGCGCCGAAATCGTCGTGCTCGTAGCGCACGGCGCTGACGATGTAACTACGCGGGTCGAGCTTATAGCCCACCGAGGCGCCACCGTCGTAGCGGTTGGCGGTGGTGCTGAAACGGTTGATGGTATTGCCGGCGGCGTCCTCGACGGTCACTTCGCCCTTCGAGCGCAGGCCGTTGAGGAAGAAATTGTTCTTCCACAGCTCGTTTTCCTGGCTCAGGCCGAGCTTGGCATTGAGGTTTTCCGAGCGCGAGTTGCCGCGCGCGGAAGCGAAGCCGAATTCACCCGAACCGCTCCAGCCACCGTTGTTGGCGGCATCGGAGTCGTCGCTTGGGGTGCTTTGGGCCTGCACGCCGGACGCTGCGAGCAAGGCAAAAACGAGGAGGGCGAGTGGGGTTTTCTTCATGGGGGGCGGGGTCCAGTCGTTAAACAAACGTAATCGCTTACCTTAACGGCTCGCATTGAATGCGTTGTGAATCACGCCGCAGCTCAAGCGAAGGCGGCCCCACCGACCCGGTTCGCGCGGGCATAGAGCTGCTGCTCAAGGGCGCGACCGACCAGAGCGCTGAGCGCCGCCAGCAACGCCAGCGCCCCGCTGGCCTGCCAGCGATCGGCCAGCAGCAGGGCGATGCAGGGAATGGCGTAACCGAGCAGTGCCGCGGTGAAGCGGGCGGGCAGCACACGGCCATTTTGCGGAGCCGACTCGGACTCGCTCTGGCGCAGGGCATGCCAGCGCATGCCCTCGATCAGGCCCAGCAGCAACGCCATTACCAGCAGCACCAGCAGCCACGGCTGATGCTGCGGCTGGGCCGGGCCGACCACGACGCTGCCGTCGGCCGCCACGAACAGCCACAGCCACAATCCGCCGCCATACAACGCCGCCATCACGCGTCCCACCGGCAACACGGCGGAACTGGCCAGCCGCGACGGCGCGCCCCAGCGCGGCATGCCGTGAATCAGGCTACCGAGGCTGCACAGCATCAACGTGGCGCCGGCCAGCCGGGTAGCCCAGAAGTCGTTGTCGCCGCGCGTCAGCCCGGCCACCGCCAACATCGGCAGAAAACTGGCCAGGGCGATCAGCGCCGAACGGGTGGGCCAGGCATGATGGCCGGGGCGCCAGCCGTGCCAGGCCGGTCCGCTGGAGCCACGCACGCTGGCCACGACCAGACCGGCGATCACGAACAGCATGCCGACCGCGAGCGGCACCAGCGATTCGCCCCGACCTTCGCGAAAGATGCCGAACGCCAGTGCCATGCCCTGCAGCGCCCAGACGCCGTAGCCGGTGTCGGCCAGCACCTGCAGGACGATGGCGACGGGGTCCGCTGCGTGATCGCGCGAGCGAGCGGCGGATTCGACTCCCGCCTCAGGCGCGGAGGGAGGGGCTTGCATCGGGGTTGTCATGGAGTTGAGCCACGGGCAACGCAGGGAAGGTGACGACGACAGATCGCTCTTGCGGCCGTCCGGGGGCATGCCCATGCTACACAACGACTTTCCTCGACGAAATGCCATGGACCGTTACGAACGCATCCTCACCCTGCATCGCCTGCTGAAGTCGGCGCACTATCCGGTGCCGCTGCCGCGCCTGATGGACGAGCTGGAATGCTCGCGCGCCACGCTGTATCGCGACGTGGCTTTTCTGCGCGACGCACTGGGTGCACCGATCGAGAGCGGCGGTGGCGAGCAGGCCGCCTTCCGTTACGAGTTGGGCGAGGGCGAGCGGTTCGAACTGCCCGGGCTGTGGCTCACCTCCGACGAACTGGCCGCGCTGCTCGCGCTCAACGAACTGATCGGGCGCAGCGGGCCGGGCGTGCTGGCCGGTGCGCTGGCCCCGTTCAAGGCGCGCATCGAGGGTCTGTTGTCCGACCAGGGCAGCGGCAAGGCGTTGCCGATCGAGCGCATCCGGGTGATTCCCTGGGGCGAACGCAAGCTCGACCAGCAGGTGTTCCGCATCACCGCCGGCGCCGTGCTCGAGCGTAAGCAGCTGCGCTTCCGCTACCGCGCGCGCACCACCAATTCGGACAGCCGCCGCACCGTTTCGCCGCAGCGCCTCACGCATTACCGCGACAACTGGTATCTGGACGGCTGGGATCACGACCGCGAGGCACTGCGCAGCTTCGCGGTGGATCGCATCCTGGAGCCGCACGCGCTCGATACGGCCGCCACCGACGTGGGCGAGGCCGACCTCAATGAGCTGCTCTCCTCCAGCTACGGCATCTTCGCCGGCACGCCGAAGGCGTGGGCGACGATCCGTTTCTCCGCGCACGCCGCGCGCTGGGTGGCCGACGAGCACTGGCACTCGCAGCAGAAGGGCGAGTGGCTGCCCGACGGCCGCTACGAGCTGCAGGTGCCCTATTCCAACTCGCGCGAGCTGCTGATGGACGTGCTCAAGTACGGCCCGGATGCGGAGATCGTGGCGCCCCTGCCGCTGCGCGAGGAAATGAAGATCCTGCTGCAGCTCGCTCTCACCGGCTACGGCCGGTAAGCACCGCCGTCCGGACCTCGCGCACCTTCGCCTACTTGGCAGGCGCTCCGAGGGAATGAAAGTGAGCGGCACGTTCGCCGCCTCTCCCTGTCGAGGAACGCGCGTGCCCTCGGCTTGACCGAGGGTCGAGGTGGGGGGCGGGTGCTTGCGCCGGCGCCATCGAAGCGCCTTGTCGTTCTCGGCCACGGCCAGCCACTCGTCCCCAACGATCTCTCCATCACGGAGAGGGCGCAACCATGTCAGTGCGCCACCGCCTGGAACGGCCAGAAGTGCGGGATCAGCCACATCGACAGTGCGCAGAACAACACGATCAGCGGGATGCCCACCCACGTCCGATAACCGGATTCACACCCGAGGCGCGAGAGGCGGCCGTCGCCAGGTACGCGCTCTTGTGTGGGGACGAAGACTGGCTCGCCGCGTCGCCAGACCTCCGCGAGGATGTGCGGCGTATCATTCTCACCGCCTCGGGCGGACCATTCCGCACTTGGCCGTTGGAGGACATGCGGACTGCGACCCTGGACCAGGCCCTGCGCCATCCGAATTGGTCGATGGGACAGAAGGTGACGATTGACTCAGCCACC
>NZ_JBQCCF010000013.1:0-19635 GCF_051962475.1 Dyella sp. | reverse complement strand
GTGAGAAAGGCCTGCACCGAACCGTCGCAGGCGCCCACCAGCATCAGCACGAAGCCGACCGCCTGCGGACCCCAGCCGTAGCGGTAGTCCGCGTACAGCACGAAGGTGGTCTGCAGCACGTAGTGCGCCAGGTACACCAGGAACATCACGATGCCCAGCCCGAGCACCTGCGGGTAGCGCTTGAGCAGCTTGAGCGAGCCGAGCGGATGCGCGCTGTGCAGTTCGAAGCGCGGCGTGCGCCGCTCCTTCGGCAGCGACTCGGGCAGGATGAAGAAGCCGTACAGGAAATTGCACAGCGCCAGCGCGCCGGCGACCCAGAACGGCAGCCGCAGCGAGATGTCGCCGAGGAAACCGCCCAGTCCCGGCCCGACGATGAAGCCCAGCCCGAAGGCGCCGCCCAGCACGCCGTAGGCCGCCGCGCGCTTTTCCTTGGGCGTGATGTCGGCGATGTACGCATTGGCGGTGGTGAAGCTCGCCGCGGTCATGCCCAGCAGCGTGCGGCTGACGAACAGCAGCCACAGCGTGGGCGCCAGCGCGAGCACCACGAAGTCGATCGCCAGCCCGAGGTTGGAAATCAGGATCACCGGCCGCCGCCCGTAGCGGTCGGAGAGGGCGCCCTGCACGGGGGAGAATGCGAACTGCACCACCGCGAACACGGTGGAGAACACGCCCACCCACCATGCGGCTTTCGCGATGCCGCCGCCGGCCAATTGTGCGATCTGGTGTGGGAGCACCGGGATGACGATGCCGAACGCCAGCATGTCCAGCAGCACGGTGACGAAGATGAAGGCCAGCGCGGCGCGGCGGGGAGCTTGGTGGGGAGTCAAGGCGTTCTGGGGATCGACGGGCGCGAAGCGCGCACGATAACCGAAGCGGTGCGGCACTCGCAGTGCCATCTCGGCGCGGCGTCGCCTATTGCGGCGGCTGGGCCAGCTCGCGTGCGTCGAGCACGCCGTCATGGTTGCGGTCGAGCTTGCGGAACTGCCGCCGCAGGTTGGCCTGATGCTTCACCAGGGTTACCGCCCGGCCGCGGTGACCGGGCAGCTCGGACGGCTCCAGCGTGCCGTCGTGGTTGCTGTCCATGGCGAGGAAGCCGGCGCTGAGTCGGTCGACATACTCCTGCTCGCTCACCCGGCCGTCGCCATCGTGATCGAACAACTGCAGGTAGGCCGCCGGCGTGGATTGCGCGTGTGCCTGCGCCGCTGCCATGGCGCAGGCGCAGGCCAGCAGCCAGAGGGTCGGATGCTGGCTCAACGGCTGCGCGGCACGCCGATGAACTGCAGGAACTCGCCCCGCGTGCGCGGATCGTCGCGGAACGACCCGAGCATCTGGCTGGTCACCATCGACACGCCGCGCTTGTGCACGCCGCGGGTGGTCATGCATTCGTGGCTGGCTTCGATCACCACCGCCACGCCGCGCGGCTTGAGCGTCTCGTTGATGCACTGGGCGATCTGCGCGGTGAGCTTTTCCTGCACCTGGAAGCGGCGTGCATAGCCCTCCACCACGCGAGCCAGCTTGCTGATGCCGACCACGCGATTGGTCGGCATGTAACCCACGTGGGCGCGGCCGATGATCGGCGCCATGTGGTGCTCGCAGTGGCTCTCGAACTCGATGTCGCGCAGCACCACCATCTCGTCGTAGCCCTCCACTTCCTTGAAGGTGCGCTTGAGGTACTCGGCCGGGTCATCGGCGTAGCCCGAGAACCAGTCGCCGTAGGCCTTCACCACCCGCCGCGGCGTGTCGAGCAGCCCTTCGCGCGCCGGATCCTCGCCGGCCCAGCGCAACAGGGTGCGTACGGCCTCCTCGGCCTGCTCGCGGGTAACGTCGTGGTGCTGTGGCTGGTCGCTCATGGGTGGTCCTGGAACAAAGCAAGAGGGTGAGTTTACCGGGGCGGCGCGATAGCGGCCGCCGACGGCGGCGGACGATGCGGATCGGCGGGTGCCGCGAGCATCGATGCGCTTTACGGCGCATGGCGCGCGACGGATGCCGCCGGCACCCGCGCCAGGATGTCGCAGGCGGCCGGCCGACGGGCGGCTCAGGCGTCGCTCGGCTCCTCGTCGTCCAGGTCCGCGGTGGCCGGGCCGCCGTTGCCGATCTCGCCCAGCAGTGGCGTGGCGGCCTCGCCCGGCAGCGATTCCACCTCGCGCAGCCGTCGCTCGATGGCGCGGGTGCGCACGCCGGTGGCGTCGATGTGCCGGCCGGCCTCGTCGAGCTTCTTCTTCACCTTGTCCAGCACGTCGCCAAACTTGCCGAACTCGGTCTTCACCGCGCCCAGGATCTTCCACACCTCGCTGGAGCGCTTGGCAATCGCCAGCGTGCGGAAGCCCATCTGCAGGCTGTTGAGCAGCGCGCTGAGCGTGGTCGGGCCGGCCACGGTGACGCGATGCTCGCGTTGCAGCTGCTCGAACAGGCCGGGGCGGCGGATCACCTCGGCGTACAGGCCCTCGGTGGGCAGATAGAGCACGGCGAAATCGGTGGTGTGCGGCGGCGCCACGTACTTGGTGCGGATGCGCTTGGCCTCCTCGCGCACGCGGGTTTCCAGCGCGCGGCCGGCGGCGTTGGCGGCATCGACGTCGGCGATCTCCTGCGCGTCGAGCAGGCGCTGGTAGTCCTCCACCGGAAACTTCGCGTCGATCGGCAGGTAGACCTGGTCGCCCTCGTCCTGGCCCGGCATGCGGATGGCGAACTCCACGCGCTCGTTGCTGCCCGGTACGGTAATCACGTTCGCGGCGTACTGCTCGGCGGTGAGCATGTCTTCCAGCAGCGCGCCCAGCTGCACCTCGCCGAAGATGCCGCGCTTCTTCACGTTGGTGAGTACGCGCTTGAGGTCGCCCACGCCGGTGGCCAGGTTCTGCATCTCGCCCAGCCCGCGCTGCACCGCTTCGAGCCGCTCGGAGACCAGCTTGAACGACTGGCCCAGGCGCGTTTCCAGCGTGCTCTGCAGCTTCTCGTCGACGGTGGCGCGCATCTTTTCCAGCTGCTCGGCGTTGTCCTGCTGCAACGCCTTGAGCTGGGCTTCCAGGGTGGCGCGCACGTCACCCATGCGCTTCTCGTTGTCCGCGGTGAGCGCGGCCAGGCGCACCTGCTGCTGTTCGCCGAAGCGGGTCAGCGCCAGGGTGAGCTCCTCGCGATTGCGGTGGGCGTCGCCGGCCAGGCGCTCGGCCAGTTTCTGCAGGCCGGTATCGGTGCGTTCGGTGAGCTGGGCCAGTCGCGCGCCGAAGCCGTCGATGCGTTCGCCCTGCTGGGTCGACGCGCCGCCCAACTGCTCGGCCACGTGCGCCCGGAAGCGGTCGAAGCCCTGCTGCAGCTCCTCGCGCCCGGCCCGCTGCTCCTCGCGCAGCGTGCGCTGCAGCCGCTCGCCGTCGTCCTTGAGCGCGTCCAGCCGCGTCGTCAGCCCGGCATCGCCGCGCCCGCGCAGCAGCAGCGCCACCTGCAGCGCGATGACGACCAGCGTCGCGAGCACGAGCACGATGGCGAGAGTTTCGAGGTTGGGCATGGGGCGATCCTGTAAAGCTGGGCCGCCAGTTTACGCGCTGGCGTATCAGCGCTTGCGACCGCTGGCACGGCCTTCCGCGGCCGCGGTATTGCGCAGCCGTCGGCGCAGATAGCGCAAGGCGCGCTGTTCCAGCTGGCGCGGGTGGCTGGCGCACGACGCCGGCACCGCGCGCTGCAGGCTGCCGTCACGCCAGCCTTCGAACACGGCCGGATGGATGTAGGAAGCGCGGCACACGGCCGGCGTATTGCCCAGGGTCGCCGCCACTTCCTTCACGCCTGCGGTCATCGCCTGGCGCAGCGCGCGCTCGCCGCCACGCTCCGGCAGGGGCGTACGCGCCATCACCCCGATCGCCTGCACGGTGCCGCCCCAGGTGCGGAAATCCTTGGCGGTGAACTCGCCGCCGCTGGCCTCGCGCAGGTAGTCGTTGACCAGGCCCGAATCGATCGGCTGGCGCGTGCCGTCGTCGTCCAGGTACTGGAACAGCCGCTGGCCGGGCAGCTGCTGCACGCGGCGCAGGATGCCGGCGAGGCGGCGGTTGTCCAGCACCACTTCCTGGTCCTGGCCGCTCTTGCCGCGAAAGGCGAAGCGCAGTCGGCCGCGTTCGGCGCGCACGTGGCGCGAGCGCAGGGTGGTCAGCCCGAAACTGCGGTTGTCGCGCGTGTAGCAGTCGTTGCCGATGCGGATCAGCGTCTCGTCCAGCAGGCGCACCACCAGCGCCAGCACCTTCTCGCGCGGCAGGCCGGGGCGGGCGAGATCGGCGCGCACGTGGCGGCGGATGCGCGGCAGCGCGTCGCCGAAGGCGAGCAGGCGGGTGAACTTGTTGTTGTCGCGCAGCGCCCGCCACTCCGGGTGGTAGCGGTACTGCTTACGCTGCCGCGCGTCGCGCCCGGTGGCTTGCAGGTGGCCGTGCGGGTTGGCGCAGATCCACACGTCGGCATAGGCCGGCGGAATCGCCAGCGTGCGGATGCGCGCCAGCGTGGCGCCGTCACGTACCGGCGCGCCATCGGCATCGTGGTAGCTGAAGCCCTTGCCGCGGCGTCGCCGCGCGATGCCGGGTTGCTCGTCGCTCACATAGACCAGCCCCACGGCACGCGCCTCGCGCAACACGGTGGGATCGACGGCGGCAGTCTTCGGCAGGGGGCGCGGCATGCGCCGAGTGTGGCCAGCGCCGATCAAGCGCGCGTGCAGGCAACGCACGCGACGACTTCACTCCACCCGGCAGAACACCGCCTTGAGGTAACGCCCTTCCGGCACGTCGGTGCGGAACGGGTGATCGGCGCCGGCGCCACGCACGTCCAGCACCTGGATCTCGCGCCCGGCGTTGAGCGCCACCCGGCGCAGCATCTCCAGGAAGTCCGCCTCGCTCACCAGGCCGGTGCACGAGCAGGTGAGCAGCAGGCCGCCGGGCTGAATCACGTCCAGCGCCATGCGGTTCATCGCGAAGTATTTCTTCAGCGCGTCCATCACCTTGGAGCGGTCGCGGGTGAGCTTGGCCGGGTCGAGGATCACCGCGTCGTAGCGCTCGCCGCGCGCCACTGCGGCGCGCACCCAGTCGAAGATGTCGGCCTGCTCGAACGCCACCTCCACGCCGTTGGCGGCGGCGTTGGCGCGGGCGATCTCCAGGATGCCGGCGTCCATGTCCACGCCCACCGCCTCGCGCGCGCCGGCCGCCATCGCGTGCACGGCGAAGCCGCCGGCGTTGCAGCACAGGTCGAGCACGCGGCGGCCCTTGGCCAGCTGGGCGAAGCGCTGGCGGTTGTCGCGCTGGTCAGCGAAGAAACCGGTCTTGTGGCCCAGCCCCGGCGCGGCGTGGAAGCGCAGGCTGTGCTCGTGCACTTCCACCGGCGCGGGCATCTCGCCGCTGCGGCAGTCGAACGACTCCTGCTTCTGCACGTGGCTCTCGGCGAACCACACCATGCGCGCGCCGGGAAAATGCGTCTGCAGCGCCGCGTGGATCGCCTCGCGAAACTTCCACATGCCGGCGGCGAAATACTCCACCACCAGGATGTCGGCGTAGCGGTCGACGATGAGTCCGGAGAGGCCATCCCCCTCGCTATGCACCACGCGCCAGGCGTCGCTCACCGCGTCCAGCTGCAGCAGCTCGCGGCGCAGCTGCACGGCGCGGGCGATCTTCGCGGCGATCCACTCGGCGTCGATGGTCTCGGCGGCATCGGTGGACAGCAGCCGTAGCGCGATGCGCGCATGGCCGTTCCAGAAGCCGCGGCCCACAAAGCGCCCGCGCGCGTCGTGCACCTCCACCACGCTGCCCGGCGGCAGCCGGCCCTCGGGCTTGTAGACCTGCGCCGACCACACCCACGGGTGACCCGGGGAGCGATCGGACTTGAGGCGGATGACGGGGAGTTCGGCGGGCGTATTCATCGCAGAATGATAGCTGGCGCCATCGGCGTTGTCGGGTGGCAGCGCTTTCTGCTTCACTGACGGAACATCCAAGGCCAAGGAGCGCGCTGATGACATGGGGATTTGTTCGATACTGTCTGTTAGCGGCGGGGCTTGCGCTCGGCGCAAGCGCAATCGAGGCCGCGCCGGATCAAGCCAAGGCGTCCGTGGGGTTCGACAAGCTGCTGACCTTGGAAGGTATCGACGGCAGCTACGCCATCACCTATCGAGATGCCGAGGGCAAGGCGATTACGCGCTCTGCGTTCATCACCGCGGTGTTCGACCATCAAGGCACCTTCAGCGTCGATCACGATCCGGCCAAACATACGGCCGAGCTGCGACTCAATCGCCCCGGGAGCCAGGCTGCCCTGTTAGCTAAGGCCGCGGCGTCCAGCGCGCATGCGCGCAGGGCGATGCTCAAGCCTGGTCAGGCATGGCCGGCGTTCCGGCTGACCGATTTGCAGGGGCGAATGGTCGATGCGGCGTCATTGCGCGGCCACATCACGCTGATCAACTTCTACTTTTCGCAGTGCGCGCCGTGCATTCAGGAGACGCCCGTCCTGACCGCCTATGCGCGCGGGCGTCCAAAAGTATCGGTGCTCGCCGTCACCTTCGACGATGCCAGAACCACCCGCGATTACGTCGCCAAACACCACTTCGGCTGGCCGGTACTGCCGGATGCCACGCCGTTGATCGAGTCTGTCGGCGTGAGCGCCTACCCAGCCATGGCGGTGGTCGGACCGGACGGCCGCGTACTGCGCATGGCGCTATCGTCGGATATAGACCCGGGCCACCCCCTGACGGTGGCGGCGTTGTCGAGCTGGGTGGCCGGTGCGGAGGCGTCAGCCTCTCGCCACCATTCCGTCGGGCGCTGACCGGCGCGTTCAGTTCGCTTGCATCACCGCCAGCTCGTTGCCGTGCGGGTCGCGAAACTGGAACCGGCGCCCGCCGGGGAACGCGAAGATTGGCCGCACCACCACACCGCCCGCGCCGGTGACGGCGGCCAATGCCGCCTCCAGATCCTCCACTTCGATCACCGGAAGCGGCGCGGCCGGCGCTTCGGCCAGGTCGCCCTGCAGGCCGACGTCCACATCGCCGGTGGTGGTGGCTGCGTAGCTGGGGCCGAAATCGGCGAGCGTCCAGCCGAAGGCTTTCGTGTAGAAGGCCTTCGACGCCGCGATATCGGCGGCGGGCAGTTCGATGTAGTTGGGGCGGGCCATGGTGTCTCTCCTCGGGATCAGCGCAGCCGCAGCACCAGCCACGACAGCAACGCCAGCAGGTTGATGCCAATGCGCGACACCGCCGGCCCGGCCACCGCCAGCACGAAACCGTGCGTGCCCAGATGCCAGTCGATGCCCAGCCGCGGCGAGGCCTGCAGCGTGGCGAACACGTTGATGAAGGCGCCGCTGTGCAGCGCGTAGCTCAGCACCGGCGTGGCCAGCAGCGGCAGTTGCAGCAGCTGCGCCACGCGCGAAAACGCCACCCCGCGCTCGCTGCCTTCCATCAGCAGCACGCCAGCGATCAGGATGAAGCCGAACAGCACCAGGCCGATCAGCGCCATCAGCGTTTCGTAGGTGGAACCCAGCGGCAGCAGCCGGCGCACGCTCGCCACCACGCCGAGAAAGCCGCCGACGATTTCGAGGATGCCGATCAGGCGGAAGAGAAACGAACGCATGCAGTGGCTCCAGGGCAAAGGGAAACGGTTTCTGTAGGAGCGACCTCGGTCGCGATGCTCTTGCTCCGATCCAGACAACAAAAGCCAACAGCATCGCGACCGAGGTCGCTCCTACAAGGGCAGCGCATCATTCCAGATCGTCGGCCTGTTCGTGCAGGTCGGCGATGTGCTGCTCCCACCAGCGCGGCTCGGCGGCAAACGGGAACGCCAATGGGAAGGCCGGATCGTGCCAGCGCTGGGCGATCCAGCCGGCGTGGTGCAGCTGGCGCATGGCGCGCAGCACCGGCACCAGCGCCAGCTCGCCGTCGTCGAACTCGCGCAGGGTGGTGTAGCCGTCCAGCAGGGCGCGCATGGCGGCCTCGTCGTTGGCCAGCATCCACAGGTCTTGCACGGCCGGGCCGGTGCGGGCGTCGTCCAAGTCCACGAAGTGCGGGCCAGCATCGGTCCACAGCACGTTGCCGGGATGGCAGTCGCCGTGCAGGCGCAGCGTGCGCATCGGGCCCACCGCGTCCAGTCGCTGCGAGATGGCCTCGTCCAGCCGCGCGCTGGCGGCGCGGTAGCCGTGCGCCAATGACGGCGGCAGCAAGGGGGAGTCGAGCACAGCCTGCACGCTCGTGCGCACCATCGTGTCGCGGTCCAGCCGGCCGCGGTGGGCGAACGGCGCGCGTGCGCCCACGGTGTGGATGCGTGCGATCAGCCGGCCCAGCCATTCCAGCTGGTCGCGCGATTCCAGCGAGGGCGCGCGGCCGCCGTGGCGCGGCGACAGGGCGTAGCGATAGCTGCCGTGCTGCAGCAGGCTGTGCCCGTCGAAGCGCAGCGGCGCCACCACGGGAATCTCCGCGTCCATCAGCTCCTGCGCAAAGGCGTGCTCCTCGCGGATCGCCTCGTCGCTCCAGCGGCCCGGCCGGTAGAACTTGGCGATCACCGGCGCGGCATCCTCGATGCCCACCTGCCACACGCGGTTCTCGTAGCTGTTCAGCGCCAGCAGGCGGCCGTCCGGCCACAGGCCGCACGCCTCGACCGCGTCGAGCACCCGGTCGGGCGTGAGGTCGGCGTAGGGCGCTTCGGCGCTCACCGTCCGTCTCCCATGGGAGCGCGGTCGAGCACGGCCGTCGCTCGGGCTGTCGTCACCCCTTCGCCCCAAGCACCCGCGCCGGCACCACCGCCATGGTCAGCCGCGAGATGCACACTAGCGAGCCTTCCTCGCTCTCGATGCGGATCTCCCACACCTGCGTCGTGCGGCCGATATGCAGTGGCCGTGCGGTGCCGGTCACGAGGCCACTGCGCACGCCGCGCACGTGGTTGGCGTTGATGTCCAGGCCCACGGTGAGTTCCTGTGCCGGGTCCAGCGTGAGCATGGCCGCGGTCGAGCCCAGCGTCTCGGCCAGCGCCACCGAGGCGCCGCCGTGCAGCAGGCCGTAGGGCTGGTGGGTGCGCGCATCCACCGGCATCGTGCCGCGCAGGAAATCCTCGCCGCGCTCGGTGACGCGGATGCCCAGCGCCTCCATCAGCGTGTTCTTCGACCAGCCATTGATGGTGTCCAGGCTGATGTCCTGCTTCCAGATGCTCATGCTTGATACTCGTAAGGCGAACCCGCATTGTCGGTCCACACCTGTCGCGGCGACAATCGCATCGTGTTCACCATCACCCTCCAGGCAACCGGCCACCGCTTCGCGGCGCAGCCGGGCGAGACCGTGCTCGAAGCCGCGCAGCGCGCCGGCATCGCGCTGCCGTACTCGTGCCGCTCTGGCGTGTGCGGCAGCTGCAAGGCGATCCTGCTCGAGGGCCAGGTGGACTACCCGCGCCATCCGCCGCTGGCGCTGGACGCCGGCGAACGCGCGCACCACGCGGTGCTGCTGTGCCAGGCTGTGCCCGCCAGCGATCTCACCATCGCCGCGCGCGAAGTCACCTCGGTGGAGGACATCGCCCGCCGCGCGCTCACCGTGCGCATCGTCGACAAACGCCGGCTGGCGCCGGAAGTGATCGGCCTGCGGCTGCAACCGGCACTCGGCGAGCGCCCGCTGCGCCATCTGGCCGGGCAATACCTCGACGTGCTGCTGGACGACGGCAAGCGCCGCCCGTTCTCCATCGCCAACATGCCCGCGCCCGACGGCAGCCTGGAGCTGCACGTGCGCCACGTCGCCGGCGGCGGCTTCACCTCATGGGTGAGCGAACGGGCGCAGGTGGGCGACACGCTGCGTATCGAAGGGCCGCTGGGCACCTTCGTGCCGCGCGAGGATTCCGAGCGGCCGATGATCTTCATGGCCGGCGGCACCGGCTTCGCCCCGGTCAAGGCGGTGGTGGAGCACTTCCTCGCCCTCGGCACCCGCCGCGCCATCCGCGTCTACTGGGGCGCCCGGCAGATGGGCGATCTGTACCTGCGCGGCCTCGCCGAGCAGTGGCAGCGCGCCGCGCACGATCTCCTGTTCATACCCGTGCTGTCCGAGGCCGACGATGCGCATGCCCGCGTGGGCCTGGTGCACGACGCCGTGCTCGCCGACCATCCGGACCTCAGCGCCCACGACCTCTACATGAGCGGCCCACCCGCCATGATCGACGCCGCCCGCCACCGCTTCGTCGACGCCGGCCTGCCCGAAGATCGGCTCTACTACGACTCGTTCGAATACGCGCCCGATGTGCTGGCGCAGATACTGGCGGGAAGGGCGGGGATTCGGGCGCAGGGGTAGGACGAATGGAAGGCTGCGAAGCCCAAACGCTACCTCGCCGAGTCAACCTGTTAGGTCAGCCAGCCGCAAAGGGGCGACAAAGGCATTACGTGGGCGCCCCTCTCCCCGGGAAAGTCCAATCTGCAGAATGGTGAGATTTGGCCGTGAGAGGCTGACTCGATACAGGCCAGGCTGCAGCGATAAAAGCAAGCCACCGCGCGTACAGTCGGGTTCCATGCCCTCCGAAGACGTCTCCTCAGCGGCCCCCAAGAAGAACTTTCCGCTGGGGCAGGACAGCACAAAGCTAAGCGCCGGATCGGCAAGCTGCTCTTCCGCTAGCGTGCCTGCGAAGGTGCCGTCGGAGCCAAGGTCGACGAACGCAGCGGAAGCGGAGTTGATTTCATCGACTTGCACTCTTGGCGGGTACACCCACCAGTCCGCTTCTTCATCGATGCGATGACGAAGCGAAGCTAGGTCAAAAATGCAGAGTGTCGACGTATCGGTAGTGAAGCGGAACGAGGTAGGCATGGTCTACGGCTCTGCAGCCTGACGCTGGAGTTGAGCAGCGGCAAGCCGTCCGCCACGAACGATTGGTTAGCCACCGCTACGGGATATTGCGTTTCCAAGTGTTGTCTGACCAATACTTAATGCTGTCAATAAGCCAGCGTCCGCCGAGTCTTTTGAGAGAGTACAAGTAACGGCCGCCAGAAAGCGCAGCGATCCTGTGCGTTTCCACAGTAGCTTGCCGATCATTGGTTTCAACTGATCGTACAAGCTCGGAAGAAGGATCGTACGAGGGTGGTTGCTGAAATGACGGCATAGCCGCGTAGGTGCGTTTGCGAGGGGTTAGAAAGCACTCATGAATTGCTGCAAGCGACTGGCGGACCTCTGGCCAAAAACATTCGGGATTAGGCGTATCACGGAAGTGCCTCGAAAGCCGAGCACATTCGACTTCCCAGTCGTGCATTGCGTGAAGAAACGATTCCACTACAAGTTGGGGTGTGTCCACGGGCCGGCTGAAAAGGTCTTTCATGAGGGCTAACGCTGGAGTTGAGCGGTGGCGAAGGCGTCCGCCTCGAAAGAGTTGTTAGCCATTTCAGTGAATTCGGACCGCTTCGACTGTTTCACCATCGTCGGTATTGATGAGCTTGTCATCGCACGCAACGATGTTAGTCGTTGGCAACCAGAGCGCAGAATCGATTGCATCTGTGCTGTCGACCTGCCAAACAGAGCCGTCCTCAAGGACGACAATTTCTCCGTCGGAGGACACACTCTTGATCCAGTGTCCGTCTTCGCAGTCTGCGAGTGCGGGCGCAGTGAATGTGGCAAGTAACAACGCAACCGTAAGTGTTGCCCCATGTCTATTCATGATGCCCCCTGATGGCTAACGCTTAGTAGCCCCCATTTCGGGGCATATGCTCCGATGGTCCGTCGCACCATCATGTACCGTCAAGCCGGAAATTTTCCTCGGCATTCAATCATCTCCGACGTGGACTACAGCGAGCTCCCGTTGGTTCTCGGCGAGCACATCTCACTTTTCGCGGTCGATATCCGATATCTCCCGGGTCTTGGGTAATAAACCGTAGGTCGGTGCGAGGCGACCGCGCGCAAAAAGAAAACCCGCCTCGGCCCTTAGCCTAGGCGGGTTTCCTGTTCCGACCGGCATCGCGCCAGGTCGGGTGTTTCAACGTTTAGCGAGGCTTTGGGCCTTACTTCCCCTTCGCCACCGGCAACTGCGCCTGGGTCCACGCGCCCATGCCGCCGCCGAGGAAGTAGACCTTCTGGAAGCCGGCTTTCACCAGGCGCTGGGCCGCGCCCTGGGCGGTCTGGCCGGCGCGGCAGATGACGACGACCGGCAGGTCCTTGGCCTTGGCCAGGTCCTTGCTCTCCGGGTCGAACTGGCTCATCAGCACGTGCTTGGCGCCCGGGATGTGGCCCTTCTCGTAGCTGTCGCGCGGGGAGATATCCACCAGCAGCGGGTTCTCACGGTTCATCAGCAAGGTGAGGCTGGCCGGCGTGAGCTCCTTGTACTTGCGTAGCAGGGTCATCAGCTGGGTGACGATCACCGCCACCAGCAGGATCACGAACAGCGCCGAGAGCGCGAGATGGTTGCCCACGAAGGTGGGCAGCTTGTGCAGGAAATCGTTCATGGGTGCTTCGCTGGGGCAGCCGCAGGCCGCGGGAGTGGGGCGGAAAACCCGCGATTATACGGGCTGCAGGAAATGGCGCTCAGCGCGCGGTGGTGAGATCGGGCAGGCCGCTGGTGAGCCACCAGTGCTTGGCCTCGGGGTCGTAGCGCCAGGTCTGCTTGTCGACCAGGGTGCGCTCGGCCTGCGTGTTGAGGTTGACGATGCCGATGCGCACCACCTGCTGCGCCTCGTTTTCGCCGGTGGGCACCGGGCCCTGGCCGTCGTCGTAATCGCTGACGCGGTACTGCTTGAAGCGCGACAGCTCGATGGGCGTGAGCGGATGCGCTTCGCGCACCTTGGGGTCGACGAATTGCTCGGCGTTGGCGAAATCGCCCCAGCGCACGACGCTGCCGTAGGCGTTGAGGGTAGCGGTGAGCGTGGTGTTGCGCTGGTCGGTGGCGCAGCCGGCGAGCAGCACGAGGCCGGCGAGGGCGCACAGGGTGGCGATGCGGCGCATGGAGCGAGTCTCCCGGAGAAAGGCCCGGGCATTGTGCCGCATGACGCCGGGCGGGCAAGCCCGCGGCATCGCTCAGGGCTGCGCGCGGCGCTTGGCGACGAAGCGTGCCGACAGCGTGGCCGCCGGCTTGCCGGGCGTGCCCGGCACCTCGCAGGTCACCTCGATGCGGGCGCGGCCGCGGGCGGCCAGTGTGTCGAAGAAGGCGGTCCAGTCCGCCTCCGGCGCCAGCTGCGCATCGGCGCGGAAGTCGTCCCACACCGGCGCGAGGTAGCGCACCGTGGACTCGCCCACGAACACGTCGCAATCCTCGCCGCGGCGGCGCAGCGCCAGTTCCACCAGCGCCCAGCCGGCCAGCGTCATCAGGCTCACCAGGCTGCCGCCGAACGCGCAGCCTTTGTCGTTGACGTTGGGCGCCAGCGGCACCGCCAGGCTCAGGTGCTCATGCGACCAGGCCTGCAGCGAGAGCTCCATCGCGCGGGCGAGCGGGATCTCGTCGCGGATGAACTGCACCAGCGCTTCGGCCAGGGCGAGTTCGGCCGCGTCGTCGGCGGGATGCGGGGCGGGGGAAGGGGCGGCAGACATGGCGTGACTCGTGGCGGGGATGGATCACTGCCGTACGTGGGGGCGCGGCAGGGCGGATCAGTGTACGGCCCATCGCGGCTAGACTGCGACGCACGACGGCGATACCTGACTCGTCTCTCTACGTTGCCCACCGCCCACGGGACGCACGCATGACCCAGCCCGAAGCGCCGCACAACCTGCATGGCCGCGTGGTGGTGATCACCCGCCCGGTGGGTGCCGCCGCCGCGATGATGCGGCGCGTGCGCGCGGCTGGCGGTCAACCACTGCACGTGCCGGGCATGGCGCTGCGCACGATCGACGATGCGGCCACCCGCGCGGCCCTGGCCGCGGCGCTTCGCGCGGAGCGGGTGATCTTCACGAGTCCCGCCGCGGTGCGAGTCGCCCACGCGCTGCAGCCGCTGCCGGCGGATTGCCCCGCCATCGGTGTGGGCCAGGGCACGGCGCGCGCGTTGTCGCGCGCCGGCGTGCGTGCGCCGCTGGCGCCGTCGCGGCAGGACAGTGAGGGCGTGCTCGCGCTGCCTGCGCTGCAATCGCTGCGCGGCACCTCGGTGGCGCTGATCGGCGGCGAAGGCGGACGCGGCCTGCTGCGTGAGGCGTTGGTGGCGCGCGGCGCCGAGCTGCGCGAGGTGCATGTCTACAAGCGGGTGCCGCCGCGGCTGGACCGGCGGCATGTGGAGCCTCTGCTGCACGCGCTGCCACCGGATGCGTGTGTGCTGCTGTCCAGTGCCGAGGCGATCGGCCACCTGCGCCAGCAGTTGCCGCCGGACGCGTGGGCGGCGCTGCGCGGGATCACCGCCGTGGTCAGCAGCCCGCGGCTGCGGGCGATTGCGCGCGAAGCGGGCTGGACGCGGCTGGTGCTGGCACGGTCGGCGCTGCCGGCTGATCTGGTGGCGGCGGCCGGGGCGGATTTCGCTGCCAGCTGAGGTTGGCGCCATCGGGCGGTCGTTTGTACGGACGGCGGTGCGGTGCCTGCTCTTTTGCAGATGAATTGCGGAGGGTCATCGCGTTGGTCGCCGGCGGTCGCCCCGGGTCTTCTACCTGCCAACGGGCGCGCATGGTTCCCCGCTGTCGTACTTGAATGGCCGAGGCAACCGCCGACTGCATGACCGGCCCCCGTTCGAATATTCGCCGGCCGATGACGGCCCCACAGGCCATGAAACGGCTTCACACGGACCTGAGGGACGGGCTCCGCAGCCCGGCCAACTCGAGTCCGACAGGCTGCTAGCATGCGCGCATGAACAACGACGCCACTTCCCACGAGTCCGCCGCGCCCGCGGCGAGCGTTCCGTCCCCGGCCCGTACGGTCTCGCCGCGCGCGCCCGAACCGCGATCCCACGGCGGCGCGTTGGCGCTGGCAGTGCTGCTCTCGCTGATCGCCGCGGGCGGCGTCGGTTACGTGGGCTGGCAGCAGTGGCAGCAGGCCCGCGCGAACGCGGCCGCGAGCCAAACACTGGATGGCCTGAGCACCCGCACCGCGACGCTGGAAAGCACGCTGCAGTCGATGGACGCCGAGCGCCGCACCCTGCGCGAGCGCCTGCGCGATGCCGACGACGTCAACCGCGGCATGCGCGAGGAGCTGCTCGGCCAGAACGAGCGCCTGCGCAACCTGGAGGACGCGGTGGCCAAGCTGTCGGAGAAGAGCCTTTCGGGCCACGACGCGATGCTGCTGGACGAGACCGAATCCCTGCTGCGTATGGGCAAGGAACGTTACGACCTGTTCCACGACGCCGACGGCGCGGCCAAGGCCTATGCCCTGGCCGATCAGGCGCTGTCGTCGGTGGATGACGGCGCATTCTCCGGCCTGCGCCAGAGCGTGGCCGCCGAGCGCGAAGCGCTGGAGCAGCGCGCCAGCGTGCATGCCGACGCCGCGCTGCAGCGGCTGCAGCAACTGCGCGGCGAGCTCGGCGATCTGCCGTTGAAGCCGCTGGATGCGCCTGCCGAGGCGAGTGCCGATGGCGTGTGGGCGCGCATCGGCCACGCGCTGGCCGGTGTAGTCAGCATCGAACGCGACAACGGTGCGCCGATGGCGGTCGCCGACGCGCGACTCACCCGCGAGCTGGTGGCGCTGGATCTGGCGCATGCCGAATCGGCGCTGCTGGCACATGACGAGGCGGGCTACCTCGGCGCACTGCAGCGTGCCCAGGCCGGCCTCGCCGCCCAGTTCGACGGCAACGCGGCGGCGGTGAAGCAGGCCCAGGACACGTTGGCCGAGCTGGCGAAGACGGCGCAGCCGTCCAAGCCGGTGGCGCTTGGTGCCGCGCTTGGTGAACTGCGCAACCTGCGCGCCGTGCACGCGCTCAAGCCGGCCGCGGCGCCGGCGGGAGCGAAGCCGTGAAGCTGTGGCGCTGGATTCTCCTGCTGGTGCTGATCGCGGCGCTGGCCGCGTTCGGCTGGCACTGGATCGCCGAGGACCCGGGCTACGTGCTGGTGCGCCTGCGCGGCTGGCGCGTGCAGACCACGGTGCTCGCCGCGGTGGTGATCCTGCTGCTGGCCTGGGGTGTGATCGGCGCGCTGTGGCAGCTGGTGCGCTGGCCGTTCGGTGCGCTGACCCGCCGCCATCGCCGGCTCAGCCGCCGCCGTCTTGCCGATGGCCTGGTGGCGCTAGCCGAGGGGCGTAATGGCGATGCGGAGCGCGACCTGTCGCGCGCCTCCCGGCTGGACGCGCTGCAGGGCCCGGCCCTGCTGGCCGCGGCCGAAGCGGCGGCGCGGCGCGGGGAATCCACGCGCGCCCTGGAATCGCTCAACCAGGCCGCGCAGTCGGTGCCGCAGGCCGCACGGGTGCTGCGCGCCGCGCTGCTGCGCCGCGACGGCAAGCCGGCCGAAGCGGTGGCGTTGCTGGCCCCGGAAGCGGACAACGGCAGCCTGCCTCCGGGCGGCTGGCGCGAGCTGGCGCTCGCCGCGCTGGCCGCCGGCGACACCCGCCGCGCGCGTGCCGCGCTGGCGCCGCTGCAGAAGGGCGCCGCCTTGGGCAGCCGCAACTACCAGGCGCTGGAGAACCAGGTGCTGGTGGCCAGCGTGCACTCCGCCGCCGATGCCGCCGCGCTCAACACACTGTGGTCGCAGCTGCCGAAGAACCAGCGCCGCGCGCCGGTGGTGGTGGAAGCCTACGCGCGTCGCGCGGCGGAGCTCGGCATGATCCTGCCGGCGATGGACGAGCTGGAATCGGCGCTGCGCCGCGAGTGGTCGTCGTCGCTGGTGCAGGCCTGGGGCGCGCTGGGCAACGAGGATCTGGAGGCCCGCCTGCGCCGCGCCGAAGGCTGGCTGGACGCCCATCCCAACGATGCCGGCCTGCTGCTCGCGCTGGGTCGCCTGTGCGTGAAGCTCAAGCTGTGGGGCAAGGCGCGCAAGCACCTGGAGCGCTCGATTGCGCTCACGCCCAGTGCCGGCGCGTGGGAGGCGCTGGCCGACATGTGGACCGGCCAGGGCGACGCCGTGATGGCGCAGCGCTGCTTCCGCAACGCGCTGGCGCTGACCCGCGGCGACGTGATCCAGAGCGTGCCCACGGCGACGTCCGGCGTGATCGACACGCGGCCGATCGCGATCGAGGATCGCGACGAACACGGCGTGCCGCGCCTGCGTGAGTGACGTTCGCGCAAGCGCGCTTCAGCGCACCGAGATCGCCCAGGCGATCATGCCCGCGCTGATCGCAGTGAGCGTGAGTGCGACCAGGAAGATCACGTCGGCCACCCGTTCCACCCGGTGATTGCGCTTGAGGTTGCGCGTGCGCAGCGCCCAGTAGGAGAGCAGGCAGGCGATCAGGTAGAGGATCGCGTCGCCGGCCAGCAGGTCGTCCACAAACAGGTCGGCCTTTCGCAGCGAGATCACCACGCGGATGATGCCGATGACGGTCAGGCACACGCCGACCATGCCGGCCGAGGCGGTGAAGATGTGCACGCACAGGTCGTGGTCCAGCAGGCGGCTGGACGGCTTGGATTCGGTCATGGCTTGCCGACGCCCGACGTTGTGAAAACCGGGCGTTGGACAACGGCTCTCGCCGGACTACTTCACAGCGGCGTCAGGTTGGCGTAAGCGGCTACCAGCCACTTGCTGCCGGCGTTCTCGAAGTTCACCTGCAGCCGCGCGTGCGCACCGGCGCCTTCGGCGCTGAGCACCACGCCCTCGCCGAAGGTGGGATGGCTCACGCGCTGGCCGAGCTTCACCGGCAGCGCCTCCTCCAGCGACGCCGACGCGGCGCCGCGATAGCCGCCATACAGCGGCCGGCTCACCTGCACGCGCGGGCGCACCTCGTCGATCAGTTCGGCCGGCATCTCGCCGAGAAAGCGCGAGGGCCGCGCCAGCATCTCGGTGCCGTGCATGCGGCGCGACTCGGCGTGGGTGATGAACAGCCGTTCGCGCGCGCGGGTGATGCCCACGTAGGCGAGGCGGCGCTCTTCCTCCAGCCGGCCTTCGTCTTCCACCGAGCGCTGGCTGGGAAACAGGCCTTCCTCCAGGCCGACCAGGAACACCACCGGAAACTCCAGCCCCTTGGCCGAGTGCAGCGTCATCAGCTGCACGCAATCGTCCCACGCTTCGCCCTGGCCTTCGCCCGCCTCCAGCGCGGCGTGCGAGAGGAAGGCGGCCAGCTCGCTGAGGCCCGCGTCGATGTCGTCGGGGGTGAGCTCGAAGCGGCTGGCCACGTTGACCAGCTCGTCCAGGTTCTCGGTGCGCGACTCGGCGTTGCCGCGGCTGTCCTTCTCGTAGAAGTCGCGCAGGCCGGTGTGGCTGATGGCGTGGTCCATCTGCTCGGCGAGGGTGAGGCCCTTGTCATTACTCTCCCCTGAGCCTGCCTGGGGGAGAGGGGAGGGAGGCTCTTGATCGTCGAAAGAGCCTGCCCCCTCTCCCCGACCCTCTCCCCCGGCGGGGCTGAAGTCGCGCGCCATCTGGTCGATCAAGGCCAGGAACGCCTTCACCGCATTCTTCGCGCGCCCGGCCAGCTCGCTGGTGCCGGACAGTTCGTGCAGGGCGGCTTCCCACATCGAGGTGTTCTCGCTGCGCGCGCGTCGGCGCAGCACGTCCAGCGTGCGGTCGCCGATGCCGCGCGGCGGCGTGTTCACCGCGCGCTCGAAGGCCGCGTCGTCGTGCCGGTTGGCGGTGAGGCGCAGATAGGCCAGCGCGTCCTTGATTTCCGCGCGCTCGAAGAAGCGCAGGCCGCCGTACACGCGGTACGGGATGTTGCGCTGGGTGAGCTGCTCTTCGAAGTTGCGCGATTGCGCGTTGGAGCGATACAGGATGGCGCAGTCCTTCGCGCTGCCGTGCTCGTCGATGTATTCGCGGATGCGCTCGATGACGAAGCGCGCTTCGTCCTGTTCGTTGTATGCGGCGTACAGCGCGATGCGCTCGCCGGCGTCGCCGTCGGTCCACAGTTGCTTGCCCAGGCGGCCGCCGTTGCGGGCGATCACCGCATTGGCCGCCTTGAGGATGGTGGCGGTGGAGCGGTAGTTCTGCTCCAGCTTGATGGTGCGCGCGCCGGGGAAGTCCTTCAGGAACTGCTGCATGTTCTCCACTTTCGCGCCGCGCCAGCCGTAGATCGCCTGGTCGTCGTCGCCCACCACGAATACCTGGCCGGTGGCGCCGGCGAGCACGCGGATCCACGCGTACTGCAGCGTGTTGGTGTCCTGGAACTCGTCGATCAGCAGGTAGCGCCAGCGGTGCTGGTAGTGCTCGAGCACGGCCGGGTTGTTCAGCCACAACTCGTGCGCGCGCAGCAGCAGCTCGGCGAAGTCGACCAGGCCGGCGCGGCGGCAAGCGTCCTCGTAGGCCTGGTAGATCTGCACGAAGGTGCGGGTGACCGGGTGGTCGTAGTGTTCGATGTTCTGCGGCCGCTTGCCCTCGTCCTTCCAGCTGTTGATCTGCCAGGCGGCCTGGCGCGGCGGAAACTTCGCGTCGTCCAGGCCCAGCCCGGCCACCACGCGCTTGACCAGTCGCTGCTGATCGTCCGAGTCGAGAATCTGGAAGCCTTCCGGCAACCCGGCCTCGGCCCAGTGCCGGCGCAGCAGGCGGTGGGCGATGCCGTGGAAGGTGCCCACGGTGAGGCCCTGCGTGCTCTGCGGAATCAGCGCGCCGAGCCGCGCGCGCATCTCGCCGGCGGCCTTGTTGGTGAAGGTGACCGCCAGGATCGCCCACGGCGGCACCCGCTCGACCTGGGTCAGCCAGCCGATGCGGTGGGTCAGTAC